>NZ_JBYCKL010000055.1:0-50816 GCF_057473365.1 Halomonas sp. TH-94 | reverse complement strand
GAAGTCCATCGGCGGGTGGCTGCGCGGGTAGTCGCCGTCGTTCATGCCCAGCAGGCACACCCGCTTGAAGGGGATGGCGCGCATCGGCATCAGGGTGGCGAAGTTCACCGCCCCGGCCAGGAAGCGCTGCGACAGGCTCGGCTCGTCGATCTGGGTGAGCCAGTATTCGCGCACCACGGAAAGCGGTAGGTCGCGGGTCAGCCCGGCCGCCTCGGCGCTCTCCTGCCACGCCTGCAGCGTCTGTTCGAGCTGGGCCAGCATCAGGCTGTCTTCGGGGGCGTCGGCGAGAAAGCTCGCTTCCAGCAGGCTGCGCAGGCGCTGTACCCAGCCGGCCACGTCGGTGGGTTCGCGCAGGCTGCGCCACTGCCGCTCCAGGGTTTCCAGCAGCGCGGCCAGCGGGCCGGCCAAGGCCGCTTCCAGGCCGCCGATGTCGTCGAAGGGTTCGATGCCCTGCCAAGGGCCGCTGGCGGCCTCGCCCACGGCGTAGCCCAGCAGCAGCCGGCGCAGGCCGAAGGCCCAGGTGTTCTGCTCCATGCCCTGTGGCAGGTCGAGGCTGCCGCGCTGACCGGCGTTGAGCCCCCAGCGGATGCCGGCACCCTCGATCCAGCGGCGCAGGGTGGGTACGTCCTGCTCCTGAATGCCGAAGCGAGCGCGTAGGGCGGGCACGTCGAGCAGGTCGAGCAGGTCGCTTACCGAGAGGCGCAGTTCCGGCAGGCGCAGCAGTTTTTCCAGCGCGATCAGCAGCGGCAGGCGGTGGCGGCTGCCCTGGTCGGAGAGCGTGAAGGGGATGTAGCGCGGGTCGTCGCGTTCCAACTGGCCCCTCGCATATTGACCGAAGACCGCCTGCACGTGGGGCGCGTAGTGGTCGATGTCCGGCACCATGACGATGATGTCGCGGGGCCTGAGGCCGGGGTCGGCGCTGAAGGCGGCGAGCAGCTGGTCGTGGAGGATCTCCACTTCGCGCTGGGGGCTGTGGGCGGCGTGGAAGACGATGGAGTCGTCGCGGCTGGGGTCCACCACCGGCCAGGTGTCGCGGGTCTCGTGCAGCGGGCGCAGTTCGCGGATATC
This sequence comes from Halomonas sp. TH-94, assembly GCF_057473365.1. Taxonomy (NCBI): domain Bacteria; kingdom Pseudomonadati; phylum Pseudomonadota; class Gammaproteobacteria; order Oceanospirillales; family Halomonadaceae; genus Halomonas; species Halomonas sp. TH-94. The sequence continues at coordinate 49,748 of NZ_JBYCKL010000055.1, read as the reverse complement.
GTCCTGCAGCTGCTGCAGCAGCCGGCCATCGCCCTCGCGCACGAAGGGCTCGAACAGGTCGATGCGCAGCGAGTCGGCGGCGAACAGGCGCTCGTACTGCTGGGCGTCGTCGTGCTCGTCGAGCAGGCGCAGGTAGTCGCGGCCCTGCTTGCCCCAGGCGGCCAGCAGCGGCTGGGCGTGCAGGTGCAGGCTTTCCGCTCCGTCACCGCTGGCGTCGCCAACGCCAAGCACGTCGAGCCGCGCCGGCATGCCTTGCTTGCGCTGCTGGCGATAACGCTGGGCGCGGAGCAGGTCCTTGTGCTCGATGATGTCGGCCCAGTAGTGCTGGCAGGGGTTGTGTACGCACAGCACCACCTGGCAGCAGCGGGCGATGGCGGCCAGCGCTTCCAGCGACTGCTGGGGCAGCGACGAGATGCCGAACACCATCACCCGCCTTGGAAGACCAACGGGGCGATTATCGCCATCGAGCTGGCGCGACGCCTCGAGGAAACGCCGATGCACCATGGCGCGGCTGGAGGCCACGCCGTCTTCGCCCACGTCTTCGGCAACGCTGTGCACCACGGCTCGCCACAGGGCCGGCTGCCAGCGTTGGGTGTCGACGATGGGGCGGGCCTCGCCGCGGGCGGAGATCAGCACGTCCTCGCCGCGGGCCCAGGCGTCGAGCCAGTCGGCGCGGTAGACCTGATACTGGTCGAACAGGTCGGCCAGGCGCTCGGCGAGCTGATGGTGCTTGCGCAGGTCGCTGTCGCCTTCGAGGAAACGGCGCAGCGGGGCGAATTCGTCGCGCGGCATCAGTTCCGGCAGCAGGCGCAGCAGCCGCCAGATCAGGTGCGACTTGTCGAAGGGCGAGGTGACCGGCACCGCGTTGGGGTCGTCTTCTACGTGGTTGAGCACGGCGCGGTAGGCCTGCCACAGGAAGCGCGCCGGCAGGGTGACGTCGAGCGCCGCGGCAATGCCGCTGCCGCCGTCGGCTTCGTCGGCGGCCAGCGCCAGCTTCATCCACTGGCCGATGCCGTTGCTCTGCACCAGGATCGTCTCGTTCTCCAGCGGTGCCAGCGGGTGGCGCTTCATCCACTCCACCGCCACGCCGCGCAGGTCCTCCAGGCGGTTGCCGTGAACGACCATGAAGCCGGGGGTGAGGGGCGTAGCGGCGAACGGCATGGCGGGTCCTTGCTGCATACATGAACTCAACCATGTTGCCATAAATACAGCTTTGCAGTTTTACGGGTTTACGCATTTACGGTCATGCGCTTCCAAGCCGAGACGCCTATACGGATAGGCGCTTGTCTGGCCGAAAACTCTGAGGCATGGTCTGGAGATCGTGCGTTGCACTTCTATATCAGGGACGACAATGGCCTATGACCTCAGTGAACGCCTGGTAATCGGACTGGCATCCAGCGCCCTGTTCGACCTGGAGGCGTCCGACCGGGTGTTTCGCGAGCAGGGCGAGGCGTCCTATCGCATCTATCAGCGTGAAAACGAGAACAAGCCGTTAAGCACCGGCGTTGCCTTCCCGTTCATCAAGCGTCTGCTGTCATTGAACGAGCTGAGCCCGGACAACCCGCCCATCGAGGTGGTACTGCTCTCGCGCAACGATCCGGAAACCGGGCTGCGGGTCATGAAGTCCATCGAGCACCATGAGCTGGGGATCACGCGGGCCATCTTTCTCCAGGGGCGCTACCCCCACCGCTTCATCCCGGCATTGAACATCAGCCTCTTCCTGTCGGCCAATCGCCAGGACGTCGACCAGGCGATCCTGGCCGGGCATCCGGCGGGGCAGGTGCTATCGTCGGGCGATCTCGACCTGACCGACGAGGAGGAGCTGCGGATCGCTTTCGACTTCGATGGCGTGCTGGTCACCGACGAGTCCGAAACCATCTACCAGCAGCAGGGAATCGATGCATTCCACGAGTATGAGCGGGCCAATGCCCAGGTGCCGCCCGAGGCGGGCTTGCTGGCCGTGTTCCTGCGCAAGCTCGCCCACATCCAGATGCTGGAAAAGCAGCGCGAAGAAGAAACGCAGGGGGCGTATCGTCCCAAGGTCAGGGTCTCCATCGTCACCGCCCGCAACGCGCCGGCTCATGAGCGGGTCATCCATACCATGCGCAGTTGGGGAGTGACGGTCAACGAGGCCTATTTCCTCGGCGGCATCGCCAAGGAGCACGTCCTCGGCATCATCAAGCCGCATATCTTCTTCGACGACCAGGCGTCTCATCTCTCCGCCACCAGCAATATTCTGCCGTCGGTGCATGTACCGTTCGGGCAGCTCAATCAGAGTATGGTCGCTGTCGATATTCATTCGCCGCCGCCTGAAGAGAATCCACCTTGAGAGACCTCAGGGCGCTTCTCGCCGTAACACCATGCCGGCGTGATAGAGCACGCCGTCGATGAACTCACCGTCGGCGGTGAAGCCGGTGTCGTCCCAGTATTCGATGTAATTGCCGGTCACGCGGTAGCGGCCCTGGTAGGCGCTCTCGCGCTCGCCGCGGGCTTCGTCGTAGCGGTTGTTAGGCAGTAGTTCGTGGCGAATGTGGCCGTCGTCGGTGACCCACATGCCCACATAGGGGTGGTCTGCCATGCTGATGTCTCCGGTTGGGGCTGCAGCCTCCCCTGGTTGGGGAGGCGCAGCGGCAAGGATCAGGCTCAGGAGCAGGGCTTTCGTGCTCATGCGCTGGCGGTAGGGCGAACCACGATCTCGCTGGTGTCCACCTCTTCCGGCTGGGCGATGACATGGCCAATGGCAGCGGCGATGGCCTCGGGCTTGAGCGCTATCTCGCGGAAACTCTTCATCGCTTCGGCGGCGCCGGGGTCGGTGATGGTATCGGCCAGCTCAGACTCGACCACGCCGGGATAGACGCAGGTGACGCGCAGCTTGTCGTTCTCCTGGCGCAGTCCGTCGGAAATGGCCCGCACGGCGTACTTGGTAGCGCAGTAGACAGCGCCGGTGGGCACCACGTAGAGCCCGCCGATGGAGGAGATGTTGATCACCTGTCCGCTGCCCTGAGCCTGCATGGTGGGCAGTACGGCGGCGATGCCGTGCAGCACGCCGCGGACGTTGACGTCGATCATGCGGTCCCACTCCTTGACCTTGAGCGAGGCCAGGGGCGAGAGCGGCATGACGCCGGCATTGTTGATGATGACGTCGATGCGCCCGTGCAATTCCAGCGCAGCATCGGCGAAGGCCTGCACGTCTTCGCGCCGAGTGACGTCCAGCGCGCGGTACTCCACGCTGCCGCCTTCGGAACGAATGGCCTGGGCTAACGCTTCCAGCCGCTCGGTGCGGCGTGCGCCGATGACCAGATGATGGCCTTGTTTGGCCAGCAACCGGGTGGTGGCCTCGCCAATGCCGCTGCTGGCGCCGGTGAGAAGAATGACTTTGCTCATGATGGGACTCCTTAGGATGTTGTCATGGACAAGCCTAGGGAGGCAGCGACGATGCCAACAGGGTCATTCCTCTGGAAATATTGCCTATTTCTATTGAGGATTTGTTCTGTGAGCGGAATTTAGCGATTGTTGTTGCCTAAACGTGAGTTTCGCAGTCGGGGCTAAGGAGGCTTCAGATGGCGGCGCATACTGGTTCGCCAACTCAGGAACGGATGATCGAACGGCTCTACCGGCTTGCGCCGCACGAGGGCTACACCCAATCCTTACTGGAAGGCGTGCGCTTCATGCGTTCGAACCGCCCCTTGAAGCATACGCCGGTACTGTACGAGCCGAGCATCGTCATCGTCTGCCAGGGCCGCAAGCGGGGCTACCTGGGCGATGAGGTGTATCTCTACGATGCCCTGCACTATCTGGTGCTGTCGGTGCCGCTGCCCTTTACCTCGGAAACCGAGGCCAGCCCCGAGGAGCCGCTGCTGGCCATATCGATTCGATTGGACATGGCCATGGTGGCGGAGCTGGTCTTGCTGCTGGATCAGGAGGACGCCCGCTCGGTGCCGCCACGGGGCATGATTTCCACGCCGCTTGGCGCGCCCATGTCGGATGCCACGCTCAGGCTGCTCGAGGCGCTGGCCTCGCCCATGGAAGCGCAGGTGCTAGGGCCCGATATCGTGCGGGAGATCTGCTACCGAGTACTGGTCGGGGAGCAGGGCGGCAGCGTACGCGCGGCGCTGGCCCAGCAGGGCCAATTCGGCAGAATCGCCAAGGCGTTGCACCGCATCCACGCGGATTACGCCGAGCCCCTGGAGGTGGGGCTCCTGGCAAGTGAAGTCGGCATGAGCCCTGCGGTGTTCCATGTGCACTTCAAGGCGGTGACGCAAACGTCGCCGCTTCAGTACATCAAGTCGACGCGGCTGCATCAGGCGCGGATGCTGATGATTCGCGACGGCCTGCCTGCAGCGGCCGCCGCCGCCAGGGTGGGTTACGAGAGTGCGTCGCAGTTCAGCCGCGAGTTCAAGCGCTTCTTCGGCCGGCCGCCCGGCGAGGAAGTGCGTGAAATGAAGGCCTCGCTGGCGCTGTTGCCCCCTGAACGGGTGGCAGACCTGGCAGTGTCGCATTGAGGGTGGTGCGGCATCCCCGCTAGTTTTATGGTCGGGAGCTGGGCGCACTGGCCTGTTTCTCCCGACCATTGGTTGTTTTCAGTCTTTGAGGAAATCAAGGAGATCCTGGTTGAAGCGTTCCTTGTGTGTGTCGGTCAGGCCATGCGGTGCGCCGGAATAGACGATCAGCTCTGCTCCCTGGATTTGCTCGGCAGACGCCTTTCCAGAGATGTCGAGTGGCACGATCTGATCGTCGTCACCGTGGATGACCAAAGTGGGCACATCGAATTTCTTCAGATCCTCGCGGAAATCCGTGGCCGAGAACGCAGTGATGGAATCGTAGGTGTTCTTGTGACCAGCTTGCATGCCTTGTGCCCACCAGCTGTCGATCAGACCTTGCGAGACCTCGGCACCAGGGCGGTTGAAGCCGTAGAACGGGCCGGATGCGAGATCGAGGTACAGCTGCGACCGATTTTCCAGTGAGGCCTGGCGGATGCCGTCGAAGACTTCCAGCGGCAGGCCGTCCGGATTGTCGGCGGTCTGCAGCATCAGCGGCGGCACGGCACTAACCAGCACGGCCTTCTTGACCCGTTCGGTACCGTGACGGCTGATGTAGCGTGCCACTTCGCCGCCGCCCGTGGAAAACCCGACAGCGGTGATGTCCTTGAGGTCAAGGGCATTGATTACAGCCGCTAGGTCGTCGGCGTAGTGGTTCATGTCGTTGCCGTCCCAGGGCTGGCTGGAGCGGCCATGGCCGCGGCGGTCGTGGGCAACCACCCTGTAGCCCTGGTCGGCCAGGAAGAGCATCTGCGATTCCCAGCTGTCCGAGTTCAGCGGCCAACCATGGCTGAAGGTGACGACCGGGCCCTCCTTCGGGCCCCAATCCTTGTAGTAGAGGCGCACGCCGTCGGCAGTAATCACGTAGTTGCCATCTACGCTGGCGCCGGCTGCGATGCTTGCGGGCGTGGCGGCCTGCGCTGTGTCGCCGGCCTGCAGGGTGATGGCGAGCAAGCCGGCAGCGAAGGTACTGGTGGTGATGTTCATGCGATATCTCCAGTGTTCGATCGAAAGAAAGAAAAGTGGTGAAGTGAAATCAATCGGCTATGAGCAGCGTCACGTCGATGTTTCCGCGCGTCGCATTGGAGTACGGGCAGACGATGTGGGCTTGGTCGACCAGGTCTTGCAGGGTGTCGCGGTCAAGGCCGGGGGCGGCGATGGTCAGTTCTGCTTCGATACCGAAACCGGTGGAAATCTGGCCGATGCCGACCTTGGCGGTGACGTTGGTGGCTGCGGGCAGTGCGACTTTCTGATTGCCGGCAACGTATTTCAGTGCGCCGAGGAAGCAGGCCGAGTATCCGGCGGCGAACAACTGCTCCGGGTTGGTGCCGGGGCCGCCGGCGCCGCCCAATTCGCGCGGGGTCGACAGCTGCACGTCGAGTATGTTGTCGGAGGAGGTGGCGCGGCCTTCGCGGCCCCCTGTGGCAGTAGCGGTGGCGGCGTAAAGGATTTTTTCGATAGTCATGGCAGTCGTTCCTATTCAGTTGAGTGGCCGGGTGGTGTGACCCGGTGAGATGTATTCTGCGCGTCCTATCGATACAATTGGTGGTATAAAGTCCTAAAAACTTGATCAGGAGTACGGCCCGTGGTGGACAGGCTTGCGGCGCTGATGACGCACTTCCCGGTGAGAGCGCAGGTGTTCAATGCGGGGCCGTTGTGCGGTACCAACACACTGCGAAATGACGGCGCCCACGGACAGTTGCATCTGGTGCGCAGGGGGGCAGTTGAGGTGCGGTACGGCAGGGAGTTACTGCAGGTCGAACGACCGAGTCTGTTGTTGTTTCCACGACCGCTGACGCATCGCTTCGTCACCGATCCCGAGCGTGGTGCGGACATGGTCTGCGCAAACCTGTCGTTCGAGGGCGGCGCAGGCAATCCGATCGCATCGGCGCTACCGGACGTCGCCTGCCTGCCGCTGGCAGAGATTGCCGGCGCCGAGCCGGTGCTGATGTTGTTATTCGAGGAGGCGTTCGAGCAGCGATGCGGACGCGTCGCGCTGGTCGAGCGCCTGTTCGAGGTGGTGATGATCCAGGTTTTGCGCCAACTGATGGCCAGTGGCGAAGTGCACGGCGGCCTGCTGTCCGGCTTGTCACATCCGCGCCTGCGCAACGCACTGGTGGCTATGCATGAGAAGCCCGAGCAGGCGTGGACACTGGATGAACTGGCGAATGTTGCCGGCATGTCGCGCAGCGTATTCGCCACGACCTTTCGCGAGACGGTAGGCGTTACGTCGGGGCAGTACTTACAAAGCTGGCGCGTGCGGCTGGCACAGAAGGCCTTGCTGCGCGGGCGGCCTCTGAAAGTGATCGCAACCGAGGTTGGTTACGGTAGTGAAGCCGCGCTCTCCCGTGCGTTCAAGGCACAATCCGGGCAATCGCCGCGGCAGTGGAAAGCCGGTCATCCATAGAGACTTTGGGCCCATCGATATGGACACGAGTCCGTGGACGGCCTGTCGCAGGTGCATTGAGCAGCCTGTCGAGCGGTGTAGGATGGTAGACCCTCACCGAAGACAATAAGGGCTGGCCATGAGCGACTATCTGTTGGAAGAGGCGCCGCTGAGCAGCGGGGCCATCTATCGCCTGTTCTGCGGCACCATCTGCCCGCGCCCCATCGCCTGGGTGTCGACGCACGATCGTGACGGCAACACCAACCTGGCGCCGTTCTCTTTCTTCAACGTGGTGAGCGTGGCGCCGCCGGTGCTGGGCTTCTCGCCGCTGCTCAATGGCGAAGGTCAGCCCAAGGACACCATTCGCAACCTGGAGCAGGTGCCGGAGTGCGTGGTGCACATCAGCGGCGAGGCGTTGGTCAACGAGATGAACGCTACCAGCGCCAGCCTGCCGGCAGGAGAGGATGAGTTCGCCCTGGCGGGCTTGGAGAAAATTGCCATGCCGGGGCTCTCGGTGCCGCGGGTGGCCGCGGCGCCGGTGGCCTTCGGGTGTCGGCTACGCGAGATCGTGCGCTTCGGCGATCAGCCCATGGCGGGCTGCCTGGTGCTGGCGGAGGTGGTATCGATCCACATCGACGATGCGATATGGAACGGGCGCCACGTGAGCGTCGAGGCGCTCAAGCCCATCGGTCGGATGGCGGGCAGCGACTACGCCCGCACCACGGATCTGTTCGGGTTGGAGCGGCCGGGGTGAGGCGCTGGCCTCACGCACGTTAGGCTCAGGTGGCGCTGGCGAATCAAAATTCTCCCGTCAGCTTCTTCTCCAACAGCTCCAGGCGATCCTGCCCCCAGAAAGGCTCGCCATCGACGTCGTACCATGGCACGCCGAAGCAGCCGGCGGCGACCGCTCGTTCGCAGGCGTCATCCAGGCGCTGCTGGCCCACTTCAGACTCCGCTTCCTCCATCAGCTCCTGGCCGTCCAGGCCGCAGGCATCGGCAATCTCGCGCAGGGTGGCGAGGTCGGCGATGTCGCGCTCCTCGGCCCAGCAGGCACGCAGTATGGCCAGTGTCAGGTCGGAGATGTCGTGCCCTTGGGCCTTGGCGGTCAGCGCCAGGCGCGCCGCCGGGCGGTCGTCGGTGGGGAAGTGTTTCGGTTCCAAGTTGAGTGGAACGCCAAGCACCTGCTGCCATCGCTTCAGCTCGAACAGGCGATAGGCCTGGCGCTCGGGGGAGCGCTTGGGCAGCGGTAGCCCGCCTGTCCTTGGGAAGATGCCGCTGACCGAGACCGGCACGTAGTCGATGGTGGCGCCGTGGCGGGAGGCGACCTCGCCGAGCCGGGCATGACCCAGGTAGGTCCAGGGCGATACCAGGCTCAGATAGTAGGTGATGGTTTGCGACATGGGCGCGTCCTCAGGTCCGTTGCGTAGGGTTTTCTGAGGCTAGCGCGCACTGAGGCCGATGTCCTGCTCTTACGTTCTATAGTCGATACGGCGTGATCAGTGAGGCGGGCGTGAAGCCGCGGCCTTGCGAGCTCCGATCTTGTCGCAAACGTCAAGCATACAAGTCGCTTTAATCGTGAGGCCGAGTTCCTGGAAGCAGTATGTTGAAACCATGGGTCAGTCTTTCTAACTACAATGGTCGCCCTCATGCGTTTACGATTCCGCTCCCTTCGACTGCTCGTCGTCACCCTGGCCGGTGCGTGCCTCCTGGCCGTAACGGCCGCCCTGGTAGGCTATTCACTGGTGTCCGCTTCGCGCACCCAGGACGTGGTGGCCGAACATACCCAATCACTGCTCGAAAGTGGCATCGATGAGCGGCTCTCCTCGCTGGCCCATGTCGAGGCCCAGCGCATCCGCAACGAACTGGACCGTGCCCTGACCCTGGCCAGCCAACTGGCCCATACCAATGCTCTCATGGGGATTCCTGGTGAAGATGGACGTCCCCAACTGCGTCTGAGCCGTAAGGAGCTCTCCCAACTGGTGCGCCACACGGTGGTCGAGAACCCCGGCTTGCTGGACGCCTATATCGGCTGGGAGCCCAACGCCTTCGGTGTCGACGCCAGGTATGTCGATACCGGGTTTGCCGAGGGCAGCGGGCGCTTCCGCCCCTGGTGGGTCCGCGAGGCCGATGGCAGCATGCGCCTGGGCGTTCTCACCGAGGAGAACATGGAGAGCGAGGCGCCGCTGGGCAACGGCATGCGCCGGGGCGAATACTACCTCTGCCCGCGCGATACCTTGGCGCCTTGCATCATCGACCCGGCAGCCTACGACTATGCGGGAGTCATGCGTATGGTCACCTCCTTCAACGTGCCCATCCTCGTGGCGGGGGAGTTCCGCGGGATCGCCGGTGTCGACATGTCGGTGGATTTCACTCAGGAGTTCCTGAATCAGGCCAACCAGGAGCTTTATGACGGCGCAGGCGAGATGGCGCTGATCGCTTCGCTGGGCAGCGTGGCGGCTTATACCGCCGATGACGACTCCTTGGGCGATGCGGCCGGTCAGGTGCTGGGCGATGCGGTGAAACAACGCATTCTCGAAGCCCAGCGCAGCGGCGAGATGCAACGGATAGAAGATGCCGACGGCATGCTCGAACTCTACCTGCCCTTCAGCGTCAGCGACGACCAGGCGCCTTGGGTGCTGCTCACCCGCCTGCCGCGGGAGGTGGTGCTGGCCGAGTTGGGAGCTCTGCAGCGTACCTTGGGCGACCAGCGCCGCGAGCACTTGCTGGGCATGGGCCTGGTGGGGCTGTTGGTCGCCGGTCTCGGCCTGATCGCGATCTGGCTGGTGGGAGGCGGCATCGCCAGGCCGCTGCGAGAGTTGGCCGGGCGCATGCGTGAGATTGCCACCGGAGATGGCGACCTGACCCAGCGCCTGCCGGTCGAAGGGCGCGATGAGAGCGCCGAACTGGCGATCCAGTTCAACGCCTTCGCCGACAAGATCCATGACGTGTTGCGCGAGGTGCGCGTAAGCAGCGAAGCGGTGCGTGTCGCCGCCACCGAGATCGCCAGCGGTGGCCAGGATCTGTCGCGGCGCACCGATACTGCCGCTGCCAGTTTGCAGCAAACCTCGGCCTCGATGGAGGAGATCACCAGTACCGTGGAACACACCGCCGAATCCGCACGCGAGGCCAATGGCCTGTCGCAGACGGCCTCCGAGGTGGCTGTGCGTGGCGGGGAAGTGGTATCCCGGGTAGTGGCGACCATGGATGAGATTTCCGAGTCTTCACGCAAGATCGCTGAAATCGTCTCAGTGATCGACGGTATCGCCTTCCAGACCAATCTGCTGGCTTTGAACGCCTCGGTGGAAGCGGCCCGTGCCGGCGAGCAAGGGCGCGGCTTCGCTGTGGTAGCCGGCGAAGTACGCCAACTCGCCAGCCGCTCGGCGGCGGCCGCGAGCGAGATAAAGGCTCTGATCGAGGCTTCGGGGGCCAAGGTGCATGACGGTACCGAACTGGTCGGCCAGGCGGGTACCACCATGAGCGAAATCGTGGCCAGCGTTTCTCGGGTGAGTACCGTGCTCCAACAGATCACGGCGGCCACCAGCGAGCAGAGCGACGGCATCAGCCAGGTCAATGTGGCGGTCGCCGAGCTGGACCGCATGACCCAGGAAAACGCTGCCCTGGTCGAGCAGTCGAGCGCCGCCGCCGAACGGCTCGAGGAGCAGTCGCTGCGCCTGGCCGAGGCGGTGGGGACCTTCACCTTGGCCAATGCTACCAGTGAGCCCCCGCCATGGAGCCCCGCTGCCCTGCTGCCGGCAGGTGCGCGCCAGGTCGCAGAGGAGGCTTAGTGACCTGACGCCGTGCCGTCGCTCTCGTTCGTGGCGGCTGGCTGGATGGGGTGGCCGGCCGTGTCGCTTGACGGGACAAGGCCGGCCGTTGCCGATTACTCGGCTTCCGGCGGCACCAACTCCTCCGGCACCTCGATGCCGATTTCACGATAGTAGCGCAGTGCGCCGGCGTGCAACGGCGTGGTGGTGTTCTCTACCGAGATCTCGGCGCTCATCCCCTGGGCCGGAGCGAAGGTCTGGCCCAGCCGCTCGATGTTCTCCCAATAGGCGCGGGTGAACTCGTAGGCGGCGTCCTCGTCGAGGTCGCTGGTGGCGGCGATGCCGATGTAGGTGCCAAGAGTAGTGGCGGCCGGCATGTCGCGGTAGGTGCCTTCTGGAATCTCCGTGGCCGAGAGGAACGGCAGCGCCTCGGTGGCTGTGCTCACCTGCTCGTCGGTGAGCGAGAGCACCCGCAGCGGACGCGAGGAGTGAACCTCGGTGAAGGCCGGAATCGGCGGGATGCCGTTGTAGCTGAAGCCGACGATACGGCCGTCGACCACGGCATCGGCAGCGTCCGACATACTCATGCGCTGGTAATCCGGTGAGATGCCCAGGGAGTCGAATACCAGCTCGGTGATGTACTCGCCGCCGCCGCCAATGCTGCTGGGGTTGAAGCGGGCTCCTTCCAGATCTGCCAAAGTCTCGATGCCGCTGTCCTGGCGCACCGCCCAGTGCATGGTCGAAGGGGCCACCCACAGCACCATGCGCATCTGCTCGATGGCATCGTTCTCGTAGCGCCCCGTGCCGTTATAGGCCTCATAGGCACCCGGGGCGTCGATCAGACCCATGTCGATCTCGCCGCGGCCGAGGCGAATGGCGTTCTCACGCGAGCCGCCGGTTTCGCGTACCGAGACTTCGAGCGGCGAATCGGCACTGACGAGCCGTGAAAGCTCCGAGAAGCCGAAGTACCAGCCGGAAGCGGCCGGGGCCACGCCGATGCCGATGGCCTGCTGAGCGAGAGCCGGGGTGGCGAGCCCGGTGGCAAGCGCTGCCACGGCCAGCGGCTTGAGGGCATGACTAAGTGAACTTGGCAATCTCATGGCGTATCTCCTCGCTTATCGTTGTGGTTATGAGTCTTGCTCTTCGCGGTAGGCAGCGATCACCTCTCGGGCGACGCGCAGGCCGTCAATGGCGGCTGGAAAGCCGCAGTAGGGGACACACTGCAGCAGCACCTCACGGATTTCCTCCTCGCTGCAGCCGTTGTTGAGTGCGCCGCGCAGGTGCACCTTGAGTTCGTGGGGCCGGTTGAGCGCTACCAGCATGCCAATGTTGATCAGGCTGCGGGTAGGCCGGGCCAACCCGGGTCGATTCCAGATATCGTTCCAGCAGTTGCGGGTGACCAGCTCCTGCATCGGCCAGCTGAAATCGTCCGTCTGGTCGAGGGCGGCATCCACATAGGCGTCGCCCAGTACCTCGCGGCGGGTGGCCAGTCCCTTCGGGTCGAGTTCGTCATGACGGGATGTGGTCATGGCATCGTCTCCTTTCGTTCTCGCGGGGCCCGTCACTCGGCCAGGTTCTTCACCGGTCGGCCCGCCTCGAAGGCCAGCAGGTTGTCGAAGGCATCACCGAAGTAGAGCTCGTAGCTGTCCTTCTCCACGTAGCCCAGGTGAGGCGTGGCGAGGAAATTGGGCAGTTCGAGCAGCGGATGGCTCGTCACCGGCTCCTCCTCGAATACGTCCACCGCGGCACGACCCGGTCGGCCTTCGCGCAGGGCGGCTTCCAGTGCACCTGCCTCGATCAGCGGCGCACGGCTGGTATTGACCAGCAGGGCCGTGGGCTTCATTCGGGCGAGATCCGCGGCGGTAACGATGCCCTGAGTATCCTCGTTTAGCCGCAGGTGCAGGCTCAGCACGTCGCTGCGCTCGAACAGCTCAGCCTGGCTTGTCGCTACTTCAAGGCCCGCCTCCGCGGCGCGGGCGCGGGTGGTTTCGCGGCCCCACACCAGCACGTTCATCTCGAAGGCCTGGCCGTAGCGGGCCATCAGCTTGCCGATCTTGCCGTAGCCGAAGATACCCAGCGTGCGACCCTTGAGCCCGGTGCCCAGGGTGCGCTGCCAGCGGCCGGCCTTGAGGTTCTCGAACTCCTGAGGAATATGGCGCATGGCGGCGAGTACCAGACCCCAGGTGAGCTCGGCGGCGGCATAAGGCGAGCCGGTACCGGCCATGACCGTGACCCCATGGCGCTTGCAGGCGGCCATGTCGACGTGGGCTGCGCCGCCGCCGGTCTGGCTGATCGCCTTCAGGTTGGGCAGGCGTGCCAGCAGCGATGCGGTAATCGGCGTGCGTTCGCGGATCAGTACCAGTGCGTCGGCCTTTGCAAAACGCTCCACCAAGGCATCCTCGTCGGTCACGGTGTCGTGGTGGAGGATGACCTCGTGGCCTTCCAGCTTGGTGAAGGCATCGAGGTGGCGCACGCAGTCCTGATAGTCGTCGGGGATCACGATTTTCATTGAGCGGTTTCCTTGCTGGCCGCAGGTGAAGAAGGGCTCCCTAATGTGCTTCGGTTCAGCCGATATTGCCAGGCCCATACGCCGCCGATCAGGGCGATGCCTACTGCATCGGTGATGAGTTGGCCGCTGATCAGCATCAGTGCCGCCGTCAGCAGCATGCCGCGCTCAGGCCAGGAGCAGGGGCGCACGAAGTAGCCGATGGTAGAGGCGGCCAGGGCGATGATGCCGAGCACGCCACTGCCCACTGCCAAGGCGATCTCGAGCCCCGTGCCGTTGCCCAGCAGCGGCGGGTGGTAGATGAACATGTAGGGGATCAGGAAACCGCCCAATGAGATCTTGGTGGCGGTGAGCGCGGTGCGAAACCAGTGCGAGCCCGCAATGGCTCCGCCGATATAGGCAGCCAGCGCCACCGGGGGGGTAACGCCGGAAAGAATGGCGAAGTAGAGAATGAACAGGTGTGCCGAGAGGCTGGGAAGCCCCGCTTCGATGAATGCCGCGGCGACCACTGAGGCGGCCAGCATGTAGGCCGCTACCGTGGGCAGGCCCATGCCGAGGATGATCGCCACCACCATGGCCAGCAGCAGGGTCACGAGCACATCGCCACCGCTGACGACGAGAATCACCGAGGAAACCTTCAGGCCCAGGCCGGTAAGGCTGATGACCGAGGCGATGATGGCCACGCTGCCGATGATCACGGCGATCATGGCCGCGGTCATGGCCCCGGCTTCCAGGGCGGCCGGCAGCGACTTGAGGCGCTCGACGAAAGTGCCCGGGCTACGCCAGGAGAACAGGTATAACGCCATGGCGGTGAAGTAGGCTGCCACCGCCGCGGTGGTGGGGGTATAGCGCATGACCAGCAACGCGATCAGCACCGCTAGCGGTATCACCAGAGTTTCGATGTTGAACAGGCCCTCGCGCAGGGTGGGGCGCTGTGACTTGGGGATCGGGTTGAGGCCTAGGCGCTTGGCCTCGAAATGTACGCTCATCCAGATGGCGAGGTAGAACAGCAGCGCCGGGATCAGGGCGGCACCGATGATGTTGAGGTAGCTCGTCGAGATCACGTCGGCCATGACGAAGGCCGCTGCCCCCATGACCGGCGGCAGGATCTGGCCACCGGTGGAGGCCGAGGCCTCGGTGGCGGCGGCAAAGCGTGGGCTGTAGCCGTTGCGCTTCATCAGTGGAATGGTAAACACGCCGGTGGTGGCCACGTTGGCGGCAGTACTGCCGCTGATGCTGCCGAACATGGCGCTGCACAGGGTGGCGGCCTTGGCCGGGCCGCCTGCCATGCCGCCGGTAACGGTATTGGAGAGACGCATGAAGGTGTCGCCGCCGCCGGTGGTCACCAGCAGGGCGCCGAACATGATGAAGATCACGATCACCGTGGAAGAGGTTCGCATGAGACTGCCGTAAACCCCGGTGGGACTCATGTAGAAGGTGGCGATCAGATCATCCCAGCGAAAGCCGCCATGGCCCCACACACCGGGTAGATAATGGCCGAAGGCAGCATAGGCCAGGGCAATCAGTACCAGAATGGGAAAGGCCAGGCCGATGGCGCGTCGGCACGCTTCCAGCAGCAGAAGAATGGCCGATACCCCGAGCACCAGGTCCAGCGTGGTGGGCATCAGGTAGCCCAGTTGATAGATGATGCGGTCGAAGTGGTAGACGTAGTAGGCGCTGATGGCCACGCCCAAGGCGATCGGGACGATGTCGAACCAGGGAACGCGGTCGGCATCGCGGGCGCGACAGTTGTACGCCAGGAAGATCAACGGAAGGGCAAACAGCAGGTGGATGGCGTTCTGGGTGTTCACCGGACCGGTGACCGCTGTGTAGAGGTGGAACAGGGCCATGGACACTGCGGCAAGGCGTGTTACCAGGAACCAGAAGCCCGTGAGCTTCCGCTTTCCCGAGTCCTCTGAATATTTCTCGACCACTTTTGCGTTCTGGGGGGTGTCCATCGGTTGACTCCCACGTCGTCGCCTCCGTGGAGACGACGACGTGTCAGGCTGCGTTGTATCTGACCCGCATGTGCTACCTGCGGACGTGCGGCTGGGTTACTGAGCTTCGGGTGGGATGACGTCGTCGGGAATGTCGAGCCCGAGTTCCTGGTAGTAGCGCAGTGCGCCGGCATGCAGCGGGAAGGTTGCATTGTCGAGCACGGTCTGCGGCGTCACGCCCTCGGCGGGCTTGAACGAGGCGGCAACCTGCTCCTGATTCTCCCAATAGGCCTTGGTGATTTCGTAGACCAGGTCGTCGTCGAGATCGGCATTGGCTGCCACGCCCATGAAGATGCCAAGCGACGTGGCTTCGGGCATGTCGCGATAGGTACCCTCGGGAATCACGGTGCCGGTCAGGAAGGGCAGCTCTTCGGTGACTTGGTCGACCTGCTCGTCGGAGAGCGAGAGCAGCCGCAGCGGGCGCGACGAATGTACTTCGGTGAAGGCGGGGATAGGCGGCACCCCGTTATAGCTGAAGCCGACCAGGCGGCCATCGACCACGCCTTCAGCAGCATCGTCGATGCGCATGCGCTGGAAGTCGGGCTCGACACCCAGGATATCGAACACCAACTCGGTGATGTACTCGCCGCCGCCCCCGATGCTGCTGGGGTTGAAGCGTTGGCCGGCGAGTCCTTCGAAGGAGTCGATATTACTGTCCTGGCGCACGGCCCAGTGCATGGTAGAAGGGGCGATCCAGTAGATCAGCCGGGCGTCCGGGTTGGGTGTGTCTTCGAAGCGGCCGGTGCCGTTGTACATCTCGTAGCCTACCAGCGCCTCGGTAAAGGCCAGATCGAGTTCGCCGCGAGTCAGGCGGATGGCATTCTCGCGGGTACCGCCGGTTTCGCGCACGGTGATTTCGTAGGGAGTGTTGGCGCTGATCACGCGGGCGCCCTCGGAGATGCCGAAGAACCAGCCGGTCCCGGTGGGAACCGCACCGAGATTTAGCGAGGTGTTTGCCTGGGCGCCGGTGGCAACCAGACTGCCGATAACCAGTAGGGAGGCAGGAATGAAGCGGCGTGCCTTGCGGGTGATATCTGTCATTGTTATGTCCTCTCTTGCTTCGGGAAGTCGTAATGTTCAGACGAAAGCCGAGAATCTTCCCTGATCGATTCGAGCCGTTGGAAACCGCTTTTTATGTTCCATAGCGGCGCGATAAGGCGAGTTGATCTCGCCACGTCCCATTGATACCCGCTTGCTAATAGCTTGTGTATTGGTGATTCATGACCCTTTCATTCGCCAATGGAGAAGGCTGAAGCCAGCCCTTTAATTGCTGCAATGCGAATCAGCTCTTTGCGTCATGCCGGCCTTTGTAGTGGAAAAGCTTCAGTACCGGTGGCCGATTGAACCAGGTGCTCGACGAACATTCGGGCTGCCATGGAAAGCCGCTCCAGGTCCTTTACATAGATGCAGAGTTCGCGTCTGGCCCAGGCGTCGTGGAGCGTCAGCACTTTGACGCGCAGCCCACCTACGTAGGGTCGAATGGCTCCCCTCGGCACGACGCCTATCCCCAGACCGGCCTGCACCATCATGCAGAGTGCGTCGTAGCTGGTGACCTGAATACGCAGCTTCAACGGCCGATTTGCCAGGCTGGCCGCCCTCAACAGCTCGAGGTTGATGGCGCTGGAGGTGTGCAGGCCGACGTAAGCGTGATCGAGGCTTTCATGAAATTCGATGCTTTCATGTCGGGCCAGGGGATGGTCGAGCGGTGTGACCAGCACCAGGTCGTCGGTGTGGTACGGAAATTCTGCTAAATCATAGCCGTGGGTGAGCTTGGCACAGATGCCGATGTCGGCGCCATTTCCCATGACTTCACGGGTGATTATCGGGCTGACTTTTTCCTCGAGGTGAACGCCGATATCGGGATGCTTGGCAAAGAAATTCTGCGTCTCGTTGGGCAGGTATTGGGTGATAGCCGACATGTTGGCATACACCCGGATATTGCCACGTGCGCCGCTGGCATATTCCTGCATCTGCAGATCGAGACTCTCCAGGCCGTGTATCACCCCGCGGGAGAGATTGAGCAGAGCATTTCCTGCCGGAGTGAGTTCCACGCCACGATGGTTGCGCCGCAGCAAGGGCGTATTGAAATAGGCCTCCAGTTCGCTCAGGCGCTTGCTGACCGCCGAGGTGGCGATGTACTCGGCTTCGGCAGCCCCGGTGATGGTGCCCATCTCGGCCACGCGGACGAACAACTTGAGTGACGTGGTATCGAGTTTCATGAGTCGGTGAGTGCGCCTTTTCTTGAGATTGTATGCAACTCGGCTCGATTTGTTGAAAATGTAGGCCTATATTGGCCCCTATAGCAAATAATCGTACACAATTATGTATTCGACCTTTGTTGTAAGCGGTGCCGCGCCGCAAGGTCCGAAAGTGTCTCTCAGGTGCTTCAGTCTGCTAGGGAGAGTGCATGACCGCAGCTGATCGCGTTTATCAGATCATCAAGAAGCGCATCCTCAACGGCCAGTACCCGGCCGGAAGCTACGTGCGCGAGGCTACCATCGGTCAGGAGCTGGAACTGAGCCGTACCCCGATACGTGAAGCCTTGCGTCGGCTGGTCTCGGACGGTTGGGTGGAAGCGATACCGCATCACGGTGCTCGCGTGGTGTCGTGGACTCAGCGCGATGTGGAAGAAGTGTTCGAACTGCGTGTCCTGCTCGAACCTCAGGTGGTGAGACGCGCCGCTTCGCGCATCACCCCGGAGCGGTTATCGGCGCTCGAGGCGCTGGCGGAACGCATGGACAGGCTGACGGAGCGCGGCGACGAGGGGGCCATCGAGGAGATCGCCATGCTCAACAATCAATACCATGCCGAGCTCGTGGCGGCGGCTGACAGCCCCCGGCTGCAACGCTTGCTGGAAACCATCGTGCAGGTGCCGGTTTCGAGACGCAGCTTCCATCACTATACCCTCGAGGAGCTGCGTGGAAGCATGCAGCACCATCGCGAACTAATTCGCGCTCTGGCCGCCAAGGACGGTGAGTGGGGCGCCTCCGTCATGCGTGCCCATATCCTGGCCGCCCGTGCCGCCCAGCTTCGCCCCACTTCCAGCGAGAGTGTCGGCAAGAGTGTCGGCGAGAGTGCCGGCGAGCCGATACGACGCCTGGGCCGGAGGTGAACCGGCTACTTCGCTTCATGCGCTCCCCACCGCGCATTCCATACAACAATACCCATCAGGACCGCTTGCCATGAAGACCTCGCACTCCGACACGCCGCTCAATCTGGCCCAACAGCTCATTTCCGATCACCTGGTTACCGGTGAGATGACACCCGGCAGTGAAATCGCTCTTCGTATCGATCAGGCGCTGCTGCAAGACGTACTCGGCACCTTGGTCATGCTCGAACTCGAGGCCATGGGCCTCGATCGGGTAAAAACCAACCCGAGCGTCCAGTACATCGATCATGGCCTCATCCAGGCCGACAATCTCAATGCCGAAACCTACCTGTTTCTGAAAAGTGCCTGCGAGCGTTTCGGCGTGTGGTACTCCGGCCCCGGGAACGGCATCAGCCACCCTGTCCACATGGAGCACTTCGGCATTCCAGGTCAATCAATCGTCGGCTGTGACAGCCACACTACGGCGGCGGGCTCGTTGGGTATGCTGGCCATCGGCGCCGGCGGCATCGAGGTCGCCATGGCCATGGCCGGCGAGCCGCTCTACCTGAGCATGCCGGAGATCTGGGGTATACGGCTGGAGGGCAGCCTGCCCGACTGGGTCTCGGCCAAGGATGCCGTGCTGGAGCTGTTGCGTCGTCACGGCGTGGCCGGCGGCAAGAACACCATCATCGAGTATCACGGCCCCGGGCTCGCCAATCTGTCGGCCATGGATCGACATGTCCTGGCCAACATGGGCACCGAGATGGGGGCTACGGCCAGCCTCTTCCCCAGTGACGAGGAAACGCGTCGCTTCATGGCGGCGCGCGGTCGCGAGGCGGACTGGAAGCCGCTCGCCGCCCAGCCCGGCTGCACCTATGACCGTGAGGAGGTGCTCGACCTGTCGAGCCTCGAGCCGATGATCGCGCTCCCTTCGAGCCCCGACAAGGTAGTGACGGTGCGCGAGGCGGCCGGTGAACCATTGCATCAGGCCTACATCGGTTCCTCGGGGAATCCGGGATTCCGCGACTTCGCCGTAGTGGCGGAGATAGTGCGAGGGCGTACCGTGGCGGATGGCGTCTCGCTCGACATCAATCCCTCCTCGCGCCAGGTACTCACGACATTGATCCGCGAAGGCTACCTGGCTGATCTGGTGGCTTGCGGTGCGCGTTTGCATCAGACCGGCTGCAACGGCTGTATCGGTATGGGACAGGCACCGGCGGTAGGACTCAACAGCCTGCGTACCGTGCCGCGCAACTTTCCGGGACGTTCGGGTACTCGCGAAGACAGCGTTTTCCTGTGTAGCCCTGAAACTGCCGCCGCCTCGGCGTTGGCCGGCGTCATCACCGATCCGCGCAGCCTCGACATGCCCTATCCCCGTATCGCAGAGCCGGCGCGGATGGTGGTCAATCGAGATGTCTTCACGCCGCCGTTGGCGCTGGCGGAGGCTCGCCTGAAGCCGCTGCAGAAAACCGACAACACTCCGGCACTGCCGGAGCTGCCGCCCCTGCCCGACCTCATTGAGGTTCCGGTGCTGCTGAGCGCCGGCGACAATATCTCCACCGACGACATCATGCCCGCCGGGCAGCGGGTCATGCCCTACTGGAGCAGCGTTTACGCCTCGGCACCCTTCACATTCGAGGCGGTCGACGAAGACTATGCACGCCGCGCCGAAGCGAGCCGCGAGCTGGGTGGCCATGCCATAGTCGCAGGGCACAACTATGGCCAAGGCTCGAGCCGCGAAAACGCCGCCCTGGTGCCGCGCTACCTTGGGCTGCAGGTGGTACTGGCCAAGAGTTTTGCCCGTATTCACTGGCAGAACCTGATCTGCTTCGGCGCTCTGCCGCTGACCTTCGTCGACGAAAGCGACCGAGATCGGCTGGAACAGGGCGACAGCCTGGTGATTCGTGACCTGTACGCTCAATTGGCTGCCGGCCCTGAACTCACCGCCGAGCTGGTGGGCAAGGGCACGTTGCGTCTGCACCACGGCTTGACGCCGCGTCAGCGCGAGCTAGTGACGAGCGGCGGGGTCATCAACCATATCCGTGGTGGCGGTGAAGCCCGTAAAGGGGCCGAGGGGCACTAGGTTTGACTTGCGAAAACGGTGGGATGGCTGGCTTGGTATACCGCCTGAGATCCTAGGCGAGACCGCCCAGGAACGTATGGTTAAGCTGCTGGGCTTGCTCGATGCCGCATGAGAGGGAGTATCTTGCAGCTTTGAATAATCGATTATTTCCTGTTGACATGATTTTTACGCTTGGCTAGGCTCAGTTACATATGAGATTGGTATACCAGCTGTGCCCTGGAAGCCAGCCGGATCGATACGAGGTCGTCCCATGTGCGCCTTGAATAGTGACGTTGCGACCAGCGGTTCCGTGAGACCCGACACCTTGGCCGCCACCTCCTTGGGCCAGCTCAAGCAGGCGCTGATCAAGGACTATAACGACGTCAACCATCGTCTTTTCGGCATCGGCGTGGTGCGCCAGAAAGTCGACATTCAGGGCGACAGAATCCTGATCATCGCGTTGCACAAACGGGTTCCGGCACTGGGTTACCTCAACGGTCTGAACAGCAACGTGAGCGAGCTGGCCGACCACTATCTCATCAAGGGATTCAAGCACGAGTTCAAGCTGCTGCTGGAGGAGAAGTACGGCTTCGAGGTCCTGTCCATCTTCAAGGACTACGATGCCGAAGCCGAGCTCTCCGCCACGGTGGTGATAATGAAAAAGGATGTGCGCGACTACCTCTGACGCTTCCGGCGTCGGGCATGGTCCGTAAATCCGCAGGCAAGACGTTGACTGGTGATGTGAACTCGACCTGAAAAGGCGAGTGCTCGAGACCGTCAGCGCAGTTCGAGGCTTCAGGCCTCTTGCTGTGCTGGCGGTCTTTTTTTTATGGCAACAAGAGGAGAACAACGATGGCCAAGGTAGCGGATATCGTCAATGCGATGAGCGTGATAACGGGTGGCAGAACGGTTTCGTCCCTGGAGGATATCAGGAGCGGCAAGCACCCTTTCGTGATCAAGAAATCCTCGGGTATCTACGGTAAGGAGGTGCTGGAAACCCCGGGGTTGGTCTATGGCGATCCCGATAAGGACGTCAGGAAAGTCGCCGTGTGCATGACCATGACGGAGCACGTGATAGAGCTGGCGGGAGCCACCGGCGTAGACGCCATCGTGGCCCATCATCCCCTCGCCGATGCCGCCAGCTGTGGTGGCGTTACGCTGAAGAGCTACTGCGATCTTTACGATCTGGCGGCTCTGGAGTGCCACGAAGCCTTCCACGGGCTGCATCCCGGTATCCCTTTCCTGCACGGGCACAAGGTGGAGAAGGGCAGCATCACTTACGGCGGCGTGCACGGCAACGTCATGTTCGTCGGCAAGACGCTGCCTGGCGTCACCACCCTCGGTGACATGCTCGACCGCCTGGACGGTTACATGGGGCTGGATCAGGACAGTGCCCTGCTCGCCGAGGAGCGACTGGTGCGAGGCATCGAGGAGATTCGCGAAACCAGTGTCGAGACGCGGGGCTTCATCCATCTGGGCGAACGAGACAGCCGGGTCGAGCACGTGTTGCACATCTTCCCGCACACCGGTTTTTCATCGGCGAACCTGCGTCAGGCGGTGGCCGAGAACCCCGGTGTCGATACGGTGCTGGCCTCGATCAGCCGCGTCTACGCAGGCCACGAGCTGATCGAGACGGCTCGCGAGCTGGGCCTCAACTTCCTGGTCGGCAACTGCCACGTGATGGAAATACTCGAGAACGGTCTGCCGCTGGCTTATGCCCTGGATGAGCTGCTCCCGGGTGTGGACGTGGTGCTGTTCCGCGACCGCGTCACCTCCACGCCGGTAGGCCGAGTGGGCAATGAGGTCATGCAGGCCTATGCCAGGGAGATGTCCACGGGCCACTTGATGGGTAAGCACGCGCTGAGCGAGACATGACGGTGACACTTACCGCTATTCTCTCCCCAAGCGCTCATTCAATAATAATAGAGGCACTGTCATGAAAACCTCAGTGACTACCCCTGAAACACCCGCTGACGCTGACAAGAAAGAAGTCGTGCTACCGGCAAACAAGCGGGCGTGGAAGCGTATCGAAGTGGTCGGCATCGTGCTGCTGTGCATTTGCTTGTTGATGCTGCTGCTCTCACCTACCAGCCTCTCGGGGCTGTTCAATGCCATTCTCGACTCCGTGCGACCGGTGGTTGTCGATGTGTTTCTCACCGGCGTGGTCGGCACGGCGATAATCGTCAGTGTGATCATCGGTCGATTGCTGGAGCGACTGGGCTTCACCGATGCGCTGGTGCGCATTTTCGTGCCGGCGATGAAGCTGTTGGGCGTCAACCCGGCGGTGATCATTCCCAGCGTCTACAACATTTTTGGCGACATCAATGCGGCGGGAAAAATCTCCGGCCCGATCCTCAAGAAAGCGGGTGCCACCAAGGACGAACAGAAGCTGGCCGTAGCGACCATGGTGCAGTCGCAGCAGTCTTTTTCCACCTTCATGCTGGGACTGATGGCGCTGACCTTTGCCGGGGTGAACGTCTTTGCCGTGGTGCTGCTGGCGGTGTTCCTGCCACTGGTGATCGTGCCGCTGATCCTGTCGAAGGTGCTCTATCGCGACGTCAAGCGGGTCGAGATCGGTCACCTGCCGACCTTCACTCCAGATCGCGACTTCATGCCCACGCTGTTCAGCGCAGCTCGGGAAGGCGTGGAACTGTTGTTGCTGATCCTGATCCCTGCGGTGGCACTCGTCTTTGCGGTGATCGGCGTGCTCGATTACATCGGCGTCTGGGCGCCGATCGAGGCGGGGCTGGGCAGGGTTCTGCTACTGTTCAACATCCATCCGGAAACCGGCGTCCTGGCGGTGCTGGTCAGCCCGACGCTTGCCATGGGCCAACTGCAGAGCATTGCCGCCGACCTAGACCCCTCGTTGGTGGTGGGCTCCTTCGTGCTGGCCTCTTCCGGCCTGCCGCTGTCAGCCGTGTTCGGCCAGGTGCCGGTGGTATGGGCGGAAAGCTCCGATCTTTCCGAGCGCGAAGCCATGGGCGCCGCCGTGCTGGGAATCGTCATGCGCCTGGGTACGGCCTTCCTGATCGCCTTCTTCGTCACGCCGCTGGTGGTATAGCAACCAAAGCACGGCCGGCCGAATTTGATCGGCCGGCCGGCCGTGGCTGGGATGGCCGACGAGCGCTCAGCGGTAGGTGTCCTGATACTGTTTGCGCAGCTCGTTCTTCTGCACCTTGCCCATGGTGTTTCGCGGCAGGGTATCGGCGAAGATAACCCGTTTGGGTTGCTTGTACTTCGCCAGCCGCCCTTCGAGATGAGCGAGTACCTGCTTCTCCTGCAGCGCGGTGCCCGGTTCCGGTATCACCACGGCGGTCACGCCTTCGCCGAAGTCCGGGTGCGGCAGGCCGATCACCGCCGATTCCACCACGCCCTCCAGCTCGTCGATCACTTGCTCGACCTCCTTGGGGTAGACGTTGTAGCCACCCGAAATCACCAGGTCCTTGTCGCGCCCGACGATGTGCACGTAGCCCTGCTCGTCGGTCATGGCCAGATCGCCGGTGATGAAGAAGCCATCCTCCAGCAGTTCCTCGCGGGTCTTCTCGGGCATGCGCCAGTAGCCGATGAAGACGTTGGGCCCGCGGATCTCGAGCATGCCGATCTCGCCCTGGGGCACCGGCTCGTGGGTCTCGCGGTCGGTGATGCGGTACTCCACTCCCGGCAGCGGCATGCCCACGGTGCCGGCACGGCGCTCGCCGTCGTAGGGGTTGGAGATGTTCATGTTGGTCTCGGTCATGCCGTAGCGCTCGAGGATGGCGTGCCCGGTCTTCGCCGCGAAGGCCTGGTGGGTTTCGGCGGTGAGCGGGGCGGAGCCGGAGACGAACAGGCGCATGTTGGCGGTGACCTCGGGGGTGAGGCGCTCGTCGGCCACCAGTCGGGTGTAGAAGGTGGGCACGCCCATCATGACGCTGCCGTGCGGTAGCTCTTCGAAGATGACGTCGGCATCGAACTTGGGCAGGAACAGCATGCTCGAACCGGCCATCAGGGTGACGTTGCAGCCGACGAACAGGCCGTGGGTGTGGAAGATGGGCAGGGCATGGATCAGGCGGTCCGTGGTGGAGAAGCACCAGGCCTCCACCAGGGTGGCGGCATTGGAGCCCAGGTTGCGGTGGGTCAGCATGGCGCCCTTGGAGCGCCCCGTGGTGCCCGAGGTGTAGAGAATCGCGGCCAGGTCGTCCTCCCCGCGCGGCTCGATGCCCGTGTAGGGTTCGGCCCGCTCGGCCAGCGCCATCAGGCTGCCGTCGGCGGCGGTGCCGAGGGTCTCCACCGCGGGGCAGCCGCTCGCGGCGGCCACCGAGCTGGCCTCCTCGAGGGCGGCGGGGCGGCAGACGAACAGTGCCGGTTCGGCGTCATCCAGAAAGTAGCGGATCTCATCGGCGGTATAGCCGGTATTGAGCGGCAGATAGACGCCGCCCATGCGCAGGCAGGCGAGATAGAGCAGGATCGCCTCGGGGCTCTTGTCGACCTGCACCGCGACCCGGTCGCCGGGGGCCACATCCAGCGTGACCAGCGCGCCGGCGAGGCGGGCGCTGGCTTCCAGGGCATCGAGGTAGGAGTAGCGATGGCCTTCGCGGGTAGTGATGAAATCGGCATTGCCGCGGTCGCGCATGCGGTCGGCAAAGGTTTCGAAGAGGTTGTGACTCATTTGGCTGGCTCTCCCTTGGCCATCTTCCTGGCGCGGCGGTTGAGGTCGCGGACCTCGTTGGAACAGACCACGGTGGCATTGGCGGTGTAGTTTTCATGGTTGCGCTCGATATCGTCGAGCACATAGAGGTAGTTGACCATGAGACCGGCGGCCTGCTTCAAGCCCTTGGACGAGATATCGCCGAGCCAGTTGATGCGATGCAGCTCGGCGCCGTTGCCGAGGTGGAAGCGTGCCACCGCATTGAGCGGTAGGCCGCGAGCGTTCTTCTCATCGACCAGATAGCGGGCCGCCAGCGGTTTGACGATAGCCTTGAGGCGCTCGCTACGGGCGGGGTCGAGATGCCAGTCGGTCGCGTCGAGCTCGTGCAGCTCCTGGCTCACTTCGTCGGGCAGGGCACCGTCGTCGCGCTGCTCGGCTAGCCAATGGGCAAAGCCCGGCACCGGGGAGAGCGTGACGAAGTACTTGAGCTGCGGCAGCTCCATTTTCAGCTCCTGAACCACCTGCTTGATCAGGAAATTGCCGAAGGAGATGCCACGCAGCCCGGTCTGGCAGTTGCTGATGCCGAAGAAGGCGGCGGCATCGGCGGATTCGGCGTCGTCGATGTCGCGTTCTCCGGCGCTTTCCCCCGAGAGAATGGGCTGGATGCGGTCGGGAAGGCCCCGGCACAGAGCCACTTCGACGAAAATCAGCGGCTCGTCGCCGATGGCCGGGTGGAAGAAAGCGAAGCAGCGACGGTCGCGGGCGTCGAGGCGTCGTCGCAGATCGTCCCAGTCGCGAATCTCGTGCACCGCCTCGTAGCGAATGATCTTCTCCAGGATGGAGGCCGGGGTGTTCCAGTCGATGCGCTTGAGCATCAAAAAGCCGCGGTTGAACCACGAGCCGAACAGGTGGGCGAAGTCGGCGTCGATGGCACTCAGCTCTTCCCGCTCGGTGGGTGGGCGTTCGCGCAGCCGGGCCAGTAAACCTTCACGCATGCGTACCAGCTCATAGGTGCCGTTGCTGGCCAGGTTGAGGCGCCGGAACAGCTCCTGCCGGCGCGGCTCGCAGGCATCGAACAGGGCTTGCAGGCGAGGATTGTCGCGCTGCTCGCGGTAGGCTTCGTAGGCCTGGTCGATGCCAGTCGGGTCGGCGGAGAATTCGCTGCCAAGCCCTTCGAAGAAGCGAGTGCGTTCGTCCTCGCTCAGCCGGCTGTACATGGAGAGCGCGCGACTGGCCAGACTGATGCTCGAGGCCTCGCCGTCGCTCGCCAGCAGCGCTCGGCAGGCTGCCAGCATCTGAGCGTGGTCTGGCGCGACAAGCTCGCCCTGTCGTCGCCAGAGTCGGGCGTCGCGCTGGGTGATGCTGTTGAACAGCTCCTGCAGGAAAGTCATGTTCATGAATCCATACTCCTCAGCCCATGATCAGGTTGGGCAGCCACAAGGCGATGCCGGGGAAGAAGCACAGCAGCAGGATGCCGAGCACCATGCACAGGGCGTAGGGCAGGCTGCCCAACAGGATGTCGCGCAGCGAGATGTCCGGCGCGATGCCCTTGATGATGAACAGGTTCAAGCCCACCGGCGGGGTGATCAGGCCGATTTCCAGGTTGATGGTCAGGATCACCGCGAACCAGTAGGGGTCGAAGTCGGCGGCGAGGATGATCGGCAGCAGGATCGGCGCGGTCATCACGATTACCGCCACCGGCGGCAGGAAGAAGCCGGCCACCAGCAGGAACAGATTGATGATACCCATCAGCACCCAGCGGTTCACTTCCATATCGGCGATGACGGCGGCCACGGTCTGGGTGATGAACATCGAGGAGAGGGCATAGGCGAACACCTCCGCGGTAGCGATCACCAGCATGATCATCACGCTCTCGCGCAGGGAGTCGCGCATGATCAGCTTGATCGGCCCTACTTGCCACATGCGGTAGATGAGTACCGCCAGTGCCACGCAGAGGAAGGCGCCGACGCCGGCGGCCTCGGAGGGAGTGGCTACGCCGCCATAGAGTGCGAACAGAATCCCGGCGATCACCGCCATGAAGGGCAGCACGCGCACCAGCGCCTTGAGGTTGGCGTCGACGTTGGCCTTCACGCTCTGCTTCATCTGGACGGCGGCCTTGGCCAGAGGGTTGGAATAGCCACCGGCCAGGCGGCAGGCGATCATGGTCCAGGCCATGAACAGCCCGGCCAGCATCAACCCGGGCATGACCCCGGCGATGAACAGCCTACCGATCGAGGTCTCGGTGGAGATGCCGTAGATGATCATGGTCACCGAGGGCGGTATGAGAATGCCGAGGGTGCCGCCGGCCGCGATACAGCCGGCGGCAACGCCATCGGGATAGCCGCGGGAGCGCATCTCGGGAATGCCCATCTTGCCGATGGCGGCGCAGGTGGCTGGCGACGAGCCGGAAAGTGCCGAGAACACGGTACAGGCTCCGATGTTGGAGACCGCGAGCCCGCCCGGCAGGCGTCCCATCCACAGATCCAGCGAGCGGTAGAGGTCACGCCCGGTAGGCGAGGAGGCCACGGCGGCACCCATCAGGATGAACATGGGAATGGCGACGAAGCCGAATTCGGCGATGCGGTCGAAGAAGGTCTCGCCGAAATAGATCAGCTCCGGCAGGCCGCGGTCGTACATCAACGCCAGAAGCGAGACGGCGCCCAGGGCGAAGGCGATGGGCGTGCCGATGGCCATCAGCACGATGAGCGCAATGGCGACGATGATACCCAGGGTGATCGGATCCATGATTACACCTCACCACGCAGGATTTCAGCGACGTACTGCAGCGAGAGCAGGCTGGTACCCACCGCCATTGGCAGCAGCCCCGGCCACAGCAGCGGGTTCCACACGGTGCCGGTGCGCCAATTGAACATGTAGGCCTCGATCACGTAGACCCATGAGGCGTAGGCCAGCGCCGCACAGAAGGCCAGGCCGATCAGTGCCGCCACCAGGCGCATGATCTTGCGTGCCGCGCCGCCCAGGGCATCCGGCAGGATGGTGATGGCGACATGGCCGCCGGTCATCAGTACGTAGGGGCTGCCCATCAACATGGCGCTGGTCACCGAGAACACGGTGAATTCGGTCTGCCAACTGGTGCTCATGCCGAGCACGTAGCGAATGAAGACCATCTGGCAGATCACCAGCACGCCGGCAATGAACATCGCGGCCGCCAGGTAGGCGCTGGCGCGCGACAGGGTATCCATCAGGCGAATGTAGCCGCCGACGACAGCGGAACGTTGAGCAAGGGATTGAGAGTGGGCCATGGCCATGCAGTCCTCCCGGGTTGGAAACGGGGGCCACCCGTTGCGGGTGGCCCGACACGCGCTAGGAAGGGTTGGCGTCATTCGACGGCCAGGGCGGCATCGATGATGGCCTGGCCGTTGGGCACGCTCTCGGCGAAGTTCTTGTAGGAGGTTTGGCGGGCGATCTCGAGCCAGGCGTTGTAGTCCGCCTCGCTCATGCGTACCACCTCGATGCCGTTCTGCTCGTAGACCTCGACCATCTTGGCATCGATGGCTGCGGCCTCGGCGGCGAAGAACTCCTCGGCTGCCTTGCCCGCTTCCATCAGCGCGGCCTGCTGCTCCTCGTTGAGGCGCTGCCACACCTGTTCGGAGATCAGCACCGGCTCATACATGAACCACAGCGCGAAATCGCCCGGCTCGGTCAGGCACTCCACCTGCTCGTAGAGGCGGAAGGAGATGAACGACATCGACGAGGTATTGGCGGCATCCAGCACGCCGGTCTGCATGGCGGTGTAAACCTCGGAAGAGGGCATCGAGGCGATGGAGGCGCCGGCGGCCTGCAGCATCTGCTCGAAGGCCGGGCCGGCGGCACGGATGTTCTGCCCACGCACGGTGTCGGGGGAGGTGATGCACTGCTCGCTGGAGGCGAAACCGCCGGCCAGCCAGCTGTCGGCCAATACACGGGCTCCGTTGTCCATGATCACCTGCTTGATCATGTCCATGTACTCGGAGTCGTTGAGTCGTGCGGCATGCTCGTGGTTACGCACCAGGCCCGGCATCAGGGTGGCGGAGAACTCGGGATGACGGCCGCTGGCGTAATCCAGCGGCAGCAGGGTCAAGTCCAGGCGTCCGCGCACCAGTGCCCCCCACTGCTCGCCGGCTTTGAACAGGGACTGGCCGGGGTAGACCTGGATTTCGAGCCCTACGTCGGCTTCGGCGACCTGGCGGGCCATCATTTGCACCATCTCGTCACGGACATCGCCTTGACCACCGGGGAACTGGTGTGAGGCGCGCAGGACGGTATTGGCGGAAGCAGTGCTGCTGAGGGCGAGGGCCAGCCCGACCGCAGTCAAGGTGGCTAGGGTGTAGCGTTGCATTTGGCGTCTCCTTGGGGTTGTTATTGTGCTTGGCGTTCTTTTTATATTCATCAGGCTCGCTGATATATACTTCAATAGCTGTTGCGTATACCTATGTCAAATCCGTTACAGTAAAAAGATCCGCTCTAGAATGCCGCGATTGAGGAGGTGGCTATGCCCAGCACCAAACGCTCCAATGCACAGCGTCTACGCGATTCGCTGGAAAACGACATCATCAATGGGCGCCGGGTGCCCGGCGAAAGACTCGATCCGGAGGCGCTGGGGCGAGAGTTCAATGTGTCCCGCACCCCGGTCCGCGAAGCGATCCAGCAGCTGGTCGCCAGCGGGTTGGTGACGGTATCCCCCAAGAAGGGGACCTTCGTGGCAAGGGTGGGCATCGATCAGCTGATCGAGATGTTCGAGGTGATGGCGGAACTGGAGGGCATGTGCGGCCGACTGGCGGCGAGACGCATCAGCGATGCGGAACTCGACGAGCTGCGTGGTGCCCTGGAACGCTGCGAGGCCGCTGCCGGAGCCGGAGACACCGATGAGTACTACTACGAGAACGAGGTCTTTCATGACTGTATCTATCGTGCCAGTCACAACAACTTCTTGCTCGGCGAGGCTCGCCAGCTGAAGCAGCGGCTCAAGCCCTATCGGCGTTTGCAGCTGCAGGTGCGTCAGCGCATGCTCAGTTCGCTGACCGAGCACCGAACCGTTGTATCGGCCATCGCAGCCGGCGATTCTGCGGCAGCCGAGCAGGCCCTGCGCGACCACGTACTGATCCAGGGCGAGCGTTTCAGCGACTTCGTGGCCAGCATTCGCGAGTTCGAGCGTCCGGTGTCCGCTACCGGCTCGTAAGGGGATGCAAAGCCCCTCGATTTTCCCAGGGCGCGGGCCTACAGTGAGCGGCAGGACAGTCATTGGAGCCGCCATGTTTCCCCCGTTCACGCTACGCTACGCCCGCCTGCCGGAACGCTTCTATGCGCACTTCGAGCCGGTGCCCGTACGCGACCCGCACCTGGTGGCCTTCAACCGTACGCTGGCCGAGGAGCTTGGCTTCGACCTTGCTGCCTTCGATGCCGAAGAGGCGGCAGTGTGGTTCTCCGGCAATGTGGTGCCGCGCGGCGCCGAGCCGCTGTCCCAGGCCTATGCCGGGCATCAGTTCGGCGGTTTCGTGCCGCAGTTGGGTGACGGGCGCGCCGTCCTTCTCGGCGAGGTGACCGACCGCAATGGCCGGCTGCGCGACATCCAGCTCAAGGGGGCGGGGCGTACGCCTTTCTCCCGCGGCGGGGATGGCCGGGCGCCGCTGGGGCCGGTGCTACGCGAGTATCTGGTCAGCGAGGCGATGCATGCCATGGGCATTCCCACTACCCGGGCGCTGGCGGCGGTGACCACCGGCGAGCGGGTAATGCGCGGCATTCCCGAGCCGGGGGCCATCCTCACCAGAGTCGCTTCCAGTCATATTCGAGTCGGCACCTTTCAATACTTTGCCGCCCGCGGTGACATGGAGGGCGTGCGTGAGCTGGCCGAGCACGTCATCGAGCGCCACTATCCTGAACTCAATACGCCGGAACTCGCCGACCAAGGCAACGGTGCGCGCTATCTGGGGCTGCTGGAAGCGGTGCAAGACCGCCAGGCGGCGCTGATCGCCAGATGGATGGGGCTGGGCTTCATCCATGGTGTGATGAATACCGACAACACGTCGATTTCGGGTGAAACCATCGACTTCGGCCCCTGTGCCTTCATGGAGCAGTACGATCCCAAGATGGTGTTCAGCTCCATCGACGAGGGCGGGCGCTACGCCTATGCCAACCAGCCAAGAATCGCTCAGTGGAACCTGGCGCGCCTGGCCGAGACCCTGTTGCCCTTGATCGATGAAGATGGCGACAAGGCGGTGGAGCTGGCCACCGAGCTGCTGCAGCGCTTCCCCGAGCGGTACGAAGCCGAGTGGCTGACGGTGATGCGCGCCAAGCTCGGCCTGAGCAGCGAGAAGCCCGGCGACAAGACACTGATCGAAGCACTGCTGGCAAGCATGCATCGCGGTCGTGCCGACTTTACCCTGACGTTCCGTTCGCTGGCCGATGTTGCCGAGAGCGCGGAAGCGGAAGCCGAACTCGTGGCGCTGTTCGAGCGCCCCGAAGAGATCGCCGCCTGGTTAGAGGAGTGGCGTGAGCGCCTGGCTCAGGATGAGCAGGCCGAGAGCGAACGGGCTCGGCGGATGCGTTTGGCCAACCCTGCCTTCATCCCGCGTAACCACCGTGTGCAGCAGGCGCTCACCGCGGCCATGGACGAGAACGATTTCGGCCCCTTCGAGACGCTGCTGGAGATCGTGACCCACCCCTTCGACGACCAGCCCGGGCGTGAGGAATTCACCCTCCCGGCCGAACCCACCGAGCGCGTGTTCCGTACCTTCTGCGGTACCTGATCGCGCTCGTTGCGTATCTTGTCGGTCCAGCCCGGAAGCACGCCGGCTGGGCTGACAAGCTGCTCGTACTCTCACCTCTTTTCCGGTCTGGTGTCGTAGCGACGTAGGCCTCGGCGGCGAAATCGTCGGCGCCGACACAGCTTAACTTTCTGCGTAAACTGCTTTGCAGCACAACGACAATCTGGAGAACGGACATGGCAAGTCCTGACGACATGCCCCCTCGCGGCGCCAGCGTGGACCTCTCGCAAGAGTCGGTTCACTGGGACCAGCCGATGAGCTACGGCGACTATCTGCAGCTGGGGCCGCTGCTGTCGGCCCAGCAGCCAGGCAGCGCGGAGCATGACGAGATGCTGTTCATCGTCATCCATCAGGTGTCCGAGCTGTGGCTCAAGCAGTGCCTGCACGAGGCCCATGCCGCTGCGGCGCATATCGCCGCCGACCGGCTGCGCCCGGCGTTCAAGATGCTGACCCGGGTGGCGAGGATCCAGGCCCAGATGATCAGCGCCTGGGAGGTCCTGGTGACCATGACCCCGGCGGACTACGCACGCTTTCGCGACAGCCTGGGGCAGAGTTCGGGCTTTCAGTCGTATCAGTACCGCGAGCTGGAGTTCCTGCTCGGCAACAAGAATGCCGCCATGGTCGAGGTGCATCGCCGCCATCCCGAGCGTTACCGGCGGCTGAGCGAGGTGCTGCATGCCCCGAGCCTGTACGACGTCAGCCTGCAGCTGCTGGCGCGGCGCGGCTTCGAACTTCCGGACTCGGTCATCGCGCGGGACTGGGCTGAGCCCTATCGGCCCTGTGCCGAAGTCGAGCAGGTCTGGGCTTCGATCTATCGCGATACCGGGCGGCACTGGGAGCTGTACGAGCTGGCCGAGAAGCTCGTCGACACCGAGTACCACTTTCATCAGTGGCGCTTCAGTCACCTCCAGACCGTGGAGCGCATCATCGGTCAGAAGCCCGGGACCGGCGGCACCGGCGGCGTCTCCTTCCTGGCCAAGGCATTGGACCTGCAGTTCTTCCCCGAACTGTGGTCGGTGCGCACCACCCTGGAGGAGGGCGCCTCATGACCCGGCTCTACGACCTCTCCCAGCCGCTGCGCGCCGACATGCCGGTGTGGCCCGGCGACACGGCTTTCTGTCACGAGCCGACCTGGGTAATTGACGGGCAGTGCCCGGTCAACGTTTCGCGTTTGACGCTCTCGACCCACACCGGCACCCATGCCGATGCGCCGAGCCACTACGCGGCCGATGGCCAAGCCATCGACGAGGTGGAACTCACCCCCTACTTGGGCCCCTGCGTGGTGCTGGACATGCGTCATGCCGCGCCGAGGGTCGAGCCCAAGCACCTGTTGCCCGTGCTGCCGCCGCACGTCGAGCGGGTGTTGCTGCGCACCTGGGAGCATTTTCCCCATGCTGAATGGCGCAGCGACTTCACCACCATCGCGCCGGAGAGCATCGACCTGTTGGCCGAGCGCGGCGCGCGGCTGATCGGCGTGGACAGTCCTTCGCTCGACCCCGAGGTGGATAGCCGGCTGCTGGCGCATTGGCGTGTGCATCATCACGGTATGGCGATCCTGGAAGGGCTGGTGCTGGACGCGGTGCCGCCGGGCCGTTACGAGCTGATCGCCCTGCCGCTCAAGCTGGCCGGGGCCGATGCCTCACCGGTGCGTGCGCTACTGCGCGAACTGGATAGATAGCTGCGCGAGCTGAGCCTTTACCCTTAACCCAAGACAAGTCTTGCCGGAGCCTGCCATGCCCCCTAGCCTCGATGAGGTCCGCGAACTGGACCGCCAGGATCCGCTGGCCACCTTCAAGCCCTGCTTCTCTTTACCGGAAGATACGATCTATCTGGATGGCAACTCCCTGGGAGCTCAGCCGAGCGCTGCCGTGGAAGCCGTCGACGGCTTGATGCGGCAGTGGCGCGATTCGCTGATCCAGGGCTGGAATCAGGGCTGGTTCGATGCCCCGGAGCGGCTCGGTAACCGGTTGGCGCCGCTGCTGGGGGCCGAGCGGGGCGAAGTGCTGGTGACCGATACCATCACCCATAACCTGTTCAAGCTGCTGGGCTATATCACCGAAGGGCAGGGGCTCACCGAAGGGAACAGGCGAGTGCGGCCGGTGGTTCTCAGCGAAGGCGGCAACTTCCCCACCGACGGCTACATCGCCCAGGGGTTTTGCCGTTTCGGCGGCTTCGAACATCGGGTAGTGCCGGAAGGCGAGGCGCTGGATGCGTATCTCGACGACCGGGTGGCGGCGGTGGTACTCAGCCACGTGCACTACCGCACCGGCAGGCTGCGCGACATGGCGGCGATCACCCGTCAGGTGCATGCCAGCGGCGCCGAGGTCATCTGGGACCTGGCCCACTCGGCCGGCGCTCTGCCCGTCGAGCTGGCGGCCTGCGGGGTGCGCTACGCCGTGGGCTGCACCTACAAGTACCTCAATGGCGGCCCCGGTGCGCCGGCCTTTCTCTATGTGCGGCGCGACTGTCAAGCGCTGGGCTGGCAGCCGCTCTCGGGCTGGCTGGGCCACGCCGCGCCGTTCGCCTTCGAGGCCGACTATGCCCCCGCTCCTGGCATCTCGCGCTTTCGTACCGGTACCCACTCGCCGCTGGCCTGCGCGGCGCTGGAGGCATCCCTGGCGCTGTGGCAGGAGGTGGACCTCACACAGCTGCGGCGCAAGAGCCAGCGCTTGATCGAACTCTTCCGCGAGTCGTTGGGCGATTGTCTGGATGAGCACGCCATCAGCGATATCACTCCGGCCGAGGCGCAGCGCGGCAGTCAGGTGGGGTTGGTGGCCCCGAACCATGGCTCTTCCAACGCCCCGAACCATGGCTATGCCATCGTCCAGGCGCTGATCGAGCGCGGCGTGATCGGCGACTACCGCGAACCGGGGCTGATGCGCTTCGGCTTCGCACCGCTCTACCTGAGTCATGAGGATGTCTGGCGAGCGGCGCAGCACCTGCGTGAGGTGCTGGCCGAGGGCGAGTATCTCGCCCCGCGCTTTCAGCAGCGCGGGGCGGTGACCTGAAGCAGGGTCAGTTGATCATCCCGGGCAGCCAGGTGGCGATGCCGGGGAACACGATCAGCAGCGCGACCAGCAGCATCGAGCAGAGGATATAGGGAATGGCTGCGGAGTAGATTTCGCGCATGGTGGTGCCCTTGGGCGCCACGCCTTTCATCACGAACAGCAACAGTCCCAGTGGCGGCGTGGAAAAACTGATTTCCAGCGCCAGCAGCATGATGATGCCGAACCAGATGGGGTCGAAGCCGAGCACCTGGGCCAGCGGGAAGAAGAACGGCACCGTGAGCATCATGATCGAGATCTGCTCCATGAAGGTACCGAGCACCAGCAGCACGGCGAACATCGCCAACAGCATCAGAATCGGCGCCAGATCGAAGCTGGTGGCCCACTGGATCAGCCCACTGGAAGCGCCCGAGAAGGCCAGCAGCTGACTGAAGGTCGCCGAGCCGAACACGATCAAGTACGCCATCAACGTGACCTTGAGTGCACCGATCACCGAAAGCTTGAACGCCTCCCAGGTCATGCAGCGGAAGACCACCGCCAGCACGATGGCGCCGAGAGCGCCGAACGCCGCCGCCTCGGAGGGCGTGGCGAAGCCCATCAGCATCAGCGCCACGATGAACACCATCACGCTGATCATCGGCAGGATGTCGGTGACCACCAGCAGCAGTTTCTGCTTGAACGGCACCGGTTCGAGTTCGTAATTGGGCGCTGCGTCCGGATCGAGCCGGGTCTGGATCCAGATGGTGACGATGTAGAACCCGGCCAGCACCAGACCCGGCATGATGCCGGCGATCAGCAGGGCACCGATGTCGACCTTGGCCAGGGTGGCCAGCAGTACCGCAAGCGCCGAGGGTGGAATGATGATCGCAAGCCCCCCGGTGCCCAGGATCGGGCCGATGGCCATGCGCTTCTTGTAGCCGCGGCGCTCCATCTCCGGCACCAGCAGCGAGCCCATCAGCGCGGTGGAGCCCATCGAAGAGCCGCTGAGGGTGGAAAACCCGGTACCGCCCACCACGGTGACGTAGGAGAGTCGGCCGGGTACCTTGCCCATCAGCTGGTCGATGGCGTTGAACATGCGCATGCCCAGGCCGGTGCGGAAGAACAGCTCGCCCATCAGAAGGAACAGCGGGATCGGCACCAGGTTGAAGCTGGAGAGGGCACCGAAACCGTTATTGAGCAGTTGAATGAGACCGTTCTGGCCGCCCATGAAGTACCAGGCGCCGATGACGTTGGCGGCGAGGAAGGCCAGGGCGATCGGCGTACCGATGGCCATGAAGCCGAGAATCAGAGCCAGCAGAAAGGCCAGGGCCAGATACCATTCCATTATTCCTTGATCCCCGCTTCGCCGCTGTGAAGGATGTCCCGCCCTACCACGAAGCGGGCGAATTCGATGGCCATCATGAAAAAGCACACCGGATAAGCGATGGTGAGGATCCATTTCGGCACGAAGAAGGCGCGCACGTCATAGTCGTTGCGCATGAGGTTCATCGACACCAGGTCATAGCCCTTCCAGGCCAGCACCACACAGACCGCCACGCACAGCAGCGCCACCAGGCGGCTCAGCACCTGCAGTGCCAGCGGTGGCAGGATCGAAGTAAGCAGTTCGATGTGCACATGGCCCTTGTGCCGCACCAGCCAGGGCGCGCCCAGCAGGGTCAGGTAGAACATGGCGTACTCGGTGGAGAGAAAGAACCACGCCGAAGGCTGCAGCCCCAGGTTGCGGATCACCACCGAGAGCACGATGGCGACCATCAACCACACCAGCATGATGGCGGCGACGAGGGCCATGCCATTGAGCACCAGCAGATAAGCTCGACTCGCGTAGCGCATGAGGAGTCCCGGACGAGAAGGTAGAGGCGAAGCCGCCATGTGGGTTGGGCCGGCCAATCAAGGCCGGCCCACGCCTGTTACAGGTCGTTGAACTTCTCGATCAGCTCGTCGTAGTGTTCGAGGCCCATGGGGTGGCGCTCCATCTGGCGGCGCATACGCTCCCAGGTGGCTTCACGGGCAGCCTCGGAGAAACGCTCGCCGGCCTCGCCTTCCAGGCGGAAGACCTGCATGCCATCCGCTTCCAGCTCGGCCTGCTGCTCTTCGGCCAGCACGTCGAAGCGCTCGGCGCTGGCACGCTCGTGCTCGATCGCCACTTCCTGCAGGATCTCGCGGGCTTCCTCGCTCAGGCCGTTCCAGCTGTCGAGGTTGACGATCACGCCCATGTCGGTGGAGAAGAAGTCGGGATCGATACGGTAGTTGAGGAAGCGGTCCCAGTTGAGATCCTTGAGACCGATCTGGGTCCAGCCGGTGGCGTTGACCACGTTGCGCTCGAGCGCCGAGTAGACGTCGGTGGTGGGCAGGCTGATCGGCTGGGCGCCCAGGTAGTCCTGGAAGAAGGCGTCATAAACGGGGTTGCTGCGCAGGGTCAGGCCGGAAACGCTGAGGTTGCCGTCATCGTTCAGGCGCGGCTCGTTGATGGTGTAGAGGTTGTAGCTCACCCCGCTGTCGAACCAGCCCAGGTAATAGACACCCATCTTGTCCTGGTGGATCTGGTTGAGCAGATCGATGCCGCCGTTCTCGCGGGCGAAGATGGCGTTGGTGTTGGAGGCCACCATGGCGTCGCGTTCGGGCACGGTGCCGGCGTAGAAGCTGGCTGCGGTGTAGGCCATGTCGACTACGCCGTTGCGTACGGCATCGGGCTGTTCGGAGAGGCCGATGACCTCGGGGCCGCCACGTACGTCGATCTGCACCACGCCTTCACCGCGCTCGTTCACCTTGTCGACGAACTCGAGGAAGCTCTGGGTGTAGATCAGCGAGGGCGGAAAGGCGTGAACGGCGCTGATTCGGTCCACGGCCAGGGCATGACCGGAGGCCACCAGGGCGGCCATGCTCAGGGATACGATAAGAGGCTTTTTCATGATTGTTCTCCTTGTCTACCGCGTTGGTTGTCTTGCGTCTTGTTGTTGGCCCAGTAGGGCAGCCAGCCGGTGTCAGCCCCGTGCAATCACCTGCGATGGGCCGACCTCGAGCCAGGGGCATCGGCTGGCATAGCGAGTGGCGAAGCGTTCGATTTCCCCGGTGTACTGCCGGGTCATGTCGATGTCGTCCCAGCCGTTGAGCAGCTTGGTGCGCCAGGTGGGGGCAAGGGTGAACGCAACGCTCAGTTCACCGATACCGATGCGCTGCGTTTCCAGGTCGACGTGCAGTGGCCCCGGGGCTTCACCCAGCGCAGCGAGCAGCGCTTCGGCGTCTTCTTCGCTTACAGTGGCCGGCAGCAGGCCGTTGTTGACCGCGTTGGAGGCGAAAATGTCGCCGAAGCTCGGGGCGACCACGCAGCGAAAGCCGTAGTCCACCAGCGCGTAGACGGCCGCCTCCCGCGACGAGCCGGCACCGAAGTTGCGACGTGCCACCAGGGTCTTCGCCTGCGCCGCTTGCGGATGATTGAGGATGAACCCCGAGTCCGGCCGGCCGCTGCTGTCGTGGCGCAGGTCGTGGAGCAGGAACTGGCCGTAGCCAACGCTGCGAGGCTCCTTCATGAAACGAGCTGGAATCAGCTGGTCGGTATCCACGTTGGCCAGCGGCAGCGGGCAGGCCGGGGCGTCGATGATCTTGATCGGTTCCATCACTCGGCTCCTGTCACAGCTCGCGAATATCGGCTAGATGGCCGGCGACGGCGGCCGCTGCCACCATGGCCGGAGACATCAGGTGGGTCCTGGCTCCCGGCCCCTGGCGGCCCTTGAAGTTGCGATTGGTGGTAGAGGCGCAGCGCTCGCCGGCCGGTACCAGGTCGCCGTTCATGCCTACGCACATGGAGCAGCCGGATTCGCGCCACTCCAGGCCCGCTTCACGAAACACGGCATCCAGCCCTTCGGCTTCGGCTTGCCGCTTCACCTGGGTGGAGCCGGGCGAGACGATGCCCGGTACCTTGCTGCGTCGGCCTTTCAGCACCTCGGCGGCGGCGCGCAGGTCCTCCAGTCGGGCGTTGGTGCACGAGCCGATGAAAACCCGGTCGATGGCGATGTCGGTGAGCTTCTGTCCGGGGGAGAGCCCCATGTAGTCGAGGCTGTCGCGCAGCTGGCGAGCCTTGCCGGCATCGCGCTGGACGGCAGGGTCGGGCACACGGCCGTCGATGGGTAGGGCCTCCTCCGGTGAAACGCCCCAGGTCACGGTGGGGGCGATATCGGCCGCGGTAAGCGTAACCTCCCGGTCGAAGTGGGCGCCGTCGTCGCTCTTCAACGTCTGCCAGTAGGCCAGCGCCTGCCCCCACTGCTCCCCGCTGGGAGCGAAAGGACGTTCGCGAAGATAGTCGAAGGTGGTGTCGTCGGGGGCGATCATGCCGCAGCGGGCACCGCCCTCGATGGAGAGGTTGCACAGCGTCAGGCGCGCTTCCATCGACAGGCTGCGGATAGCGCTGCCGGCATACTCGATGGCATAGCCGCGAGCTCCGTCGGCACCCAGACGGGCGATCCAGGTCAGCGCGATGTCCTTGGCGGAAATACCGGCCGGCAGTTCGCCATCGACGGTCAGGCGCATCTTCTTCGGGCGGCTCTGCCAAAGGGTCTGGGTGGCCAGCACGTGGGCGACTTCCGAGGCGCCGATGCCGAAGGCGATGCTGCCGAAGGCGCCATGGGTAGAGGTGTGGCTATCGCCGCACACCATCAGCAGCCCCGGCTGGGTCAGCCCCTGCTCGGGGCCGAGTACGTGAACGATGCCCTGGCGTGGGTCGTCGAGACCGAACAGGGTGATGCCGTGGCGTTGTGCATTGCCCGCGAGCTGCTCGATCATGCCGCGCACCTTGGCGTCACCGATGTCGTCCAGCTTGCGGGTCAGGGTCGGCACGTAGTGATCGGCAATGCCGAAGGTCAGGTCGGGACGCGACACCGCCAGCTCACGCTCGTGCAGCTTGTTGAAGGCATGAAAGGAGCCTTCGTGCACGAAGTGGCGATCGATCCACAGCAGGCTCTGGCCGCTTTCGCTGCGCAGAATCTCGTGGGCATCCCACACCTTGTCGAACAGGGTCGTTGGCATTGTCATGTCGGTTGCGTCACCGAGGTTGCGTTGTTTTCATCCCGTTTGATTCATACAACTATCCTAGACCGATGCCACAGGTCAAATGTATTTTATGTATCTTTTTATCTGTATTAAAAATAGAACAATATGAGCTGTTGCGCCAAGGCTCACGCTTCCTGCCGTTCGGTTTCTGCATTCCGCGGATCCGACGCCATCGGTTCCCAATACCGGGCCGCCTCATCGCCGGTGCGGTTGAGGTCGATCTGGATGCGGTAACGGTCGGGGCGGTAAAGCGCATCGAGGTGCTCCACCCCGCGCCCCTCTTCGTCGTAGACCACGCGTGTGAGTGAAATCAGCGGCGAGCCCACCGAGACGTCCAGCGCTTCGGCCACTTCGTGGGTCGCCAGGGTGGCCGAGATGGTCTGGGCGGCGTGGTCGACCTTTACGCCGCTGCGTTCGAGCAGGGCAAATAGCGGCGTCTGTGAAAGATCCGCCTCGTTGTAATGCAGGGCGATGTATTCCGGTACGTGCGTCACCAGGTAGGAGAACGGCTTGTCATCGGCCATGCGCACGCGGATCGAGCGCTGCACGCGTTCTCCCTCACGCAGCCCCAGGCCCTCGCGCACCGGCTCCGGCGGCTTGACGTAGCAGAACTCCAGCAGCCGCACCCGCGAGGCCTTGCTCATCTTGACCATGTTGGGCAGCAGGTTGGCTACGCTTGCGGTCATCACCGTGGCATCCAGCGGCTGCTCCAGTACAACGGTACCGAGCCCCGGCTTGCGCTCCACCAGTCCTGCTTCATCGAGCGCCTGCATGGCGCGTCTGACCGTGACCCGCGATACGCCGTACTGCTCCGCCAGCTTCAGCTCGCCCGGTAGCTTGCGGCCCGGTGCCAGCCTGCCGCTGAGAATCGCATCCTTGAGCAGCAGATAGATGCGATGGGCCTTTGTGCCCCCGACGGAAGTCGCATGCGTATCGTTCATGGTTCGGTCCTTGTACTTGGATGGTCGTGATGTGGCGCTTGACGCGAGGCATGAAGTAGACATAGAAATGTATTATGCATAGGACAGGTTAATGTGCCATGCAATGAGAAGAATAGCGCCAAACAACGATAAAGGCTCTCTTGGAGAAGACCATGTCTGTCGATACGCCCACTGCCTCTCCCGAGGAGCTCGTGCGCACTTTCCTCGCGGCCATGGAAGCGCGCGATCTCGAGCGTGCCGGCGCCCTGCTCGATGAGGACTTCACCATGGTCTTTCCCGGCAGCGGCGAGATGCATCGGCTCGACGAGCTGGTGGCCTGGGCCGGTAGTCGCTATCGCTTCGTGCGTAAGCACATCGCGGCGGTGGAAACCTGCGGCGACGGTGGCGTGGCGACAGTGTTCTGCCATGGCGAGCTCGAGGGTCAATGGCCCGACGGAACCTCCTTTGCCGGTGTGCGTTTCATCGACCGCTTCGAACTGCGCCACGGCCGGATAGCGCGACAACAGGTCTGGAACGACCTGGCGCTGTCACGGCCCTGAGAGAACGCTTCGTTCCATTTATCGACTTCATGTACATGCGAGGAAACCTCCTGCCATGACTCTTCACGCCAGCGACTTGAAGGCCAGGCTGCACGCTCCCGAGATCGTCGTTGCGCCGGGCGTCTACGACGCTCTGAGCGCTTCCCTTGCCGCCGATGCTGGCTTCGATACCGTCTATCTTTCCGGGGCCAGTATCGCCTACACCCAGCTTGGCCGCCCCGATATCGGTCTGGTCAGCGTGAGCGAGGTCAACGACGTGATGTCGCATATCCGTGAGCGCACCGAGCTCTCGGTGGTGGTCGATTGCGATACCGGCTTCGGCAACGCCATGAATGTCATGCGCAGCGTGCGCATGCTGGAGCGCGCCGGGGCCAACGCCATCCAGCTCGAGGACCAGACCTACCCCAAGCGCTGCGGTCACCTGCGTGGCAAGACACTGGTTCCGGAAGACGAAATGGTGGGCAAGCTCAAGGCCGCCCTGGATGCCCGAGAAAGCGAGGCGACCCTGATCATCGGCCGTACCGATGCGGTGGCTGTGGAGGGTACCGAGCGAGCCATCGAGCGCGCCCATGCCTACCGCGAAGCCGGTGTCGACATGCTGTTCATCGAAGGCATTCGCAGCGACGCTGACATCGCCAGCATCATGGCCGAGTTTCGCGGCAAGATTCCCATCATGGCCAACATGGTGGAGGGGGGGGATACGCCGTTGCAGAACGCCCAGGCCCTCGAGGAGCTGGGATTTTCGCTGGTGATCTTCCCAGGCGCCCTGGTGCGAGCCTTCACTCACATGGCGAGTCAGTTCTTCGACACTCTGCACCGTGACGGTACCACCGACGCCTTCCGCGAGCGCATGCTCGACTTCGGCCAGCTCAACGAAGTGCTGGGTACCCGCAAGATGCTCGAGCTGGGCGAGAAGTACGACGGCCGCTGAGGCATGGATGAATGTCTGGCAGCACGACAATTACAGCGACTGAGGAAGCGCTGATTCATGTCGCGAGCGAAGAGAGGCTGGTTGCCGCCGCAATAAATCAGGGTTTCCCAAAGGAGAGAGCGCATGATCACGACTGATAAAACCGCCAAGGAGATCTTCTTCGAGGTGATGGCCAACC
The DNA here is from genome assembly GCF_057473365.1 of Halomonas sp. TH-94. Lineage (NCBI taxonomy): Bacteria > Pseudomonadati > Pseudomonadota > Gammaproteobacteria > Oceanospirillales > Halomonadaceae > Halomonas > Halomonas sp. TH-94. Next base: position 7,382 of record NZ_JBYCKL010000055.1, on the reverse strand, counting down.
CCCAGCGCGTGCCGTTCGGCTTCGGCAACAAGGCGGTGCTGGTCAACGTCGACCCGCAGAAGGCCTACACTCGCACCGACCTTTACCCGACCGCCTACGAGACCGACCCCAACCAGCTCGAGTACGTCAACCAGCTGGCGAGTGGCTTCCGCAGGCTTGGCTGGCCGGTGGTCTGGACCCACGTGGCCTTTCTCGACTCCGCCGAGGATGCCGGCGTATGGGGTACGCGCACCGATACCCCCGACTCGCTGCAGAACATCAAGTACGGCTCCGACCGCGCCGCCTTCGACGAGCGGGTGCAAATCGAAAAGGGCGACGTGATCTACACCAAGCGCATGCCCTCGGCCTTCTTCGAAACCCCGCTGCAGTCGCTGCTGGTGTGGCATCAGGTCGACACCGTTATCGTCACCGGCGGTTCCACCTCGGGCTGCATTCGCGCCACTGCGGTGGACAGCCTGTCGCGGGGTTACCGCACCATCGTGCCGATGGAGTGTGTGGCCGACAAGCACGAGAGCTACCACTACGCCAATCTCACCGACCTGCATCTGAAGTACAGCGATGTGATGAACGTGGCCGATGTGCTGGCCTGGCTCGAAACGCGCTCGACCGAGCAAGCCTGAGTCGCGAGGAGGCTGACATGAAGGAAAGTCTTGGCGCCTACGATTACTGGCCCTACGAGAACCGGCCCAGGATCGCCTGGCCCGGCGGGGCGCGGGTCGCCTTCTGGGTGGCGCCCAACATCGAATATTACGAACTCGATCCGCCGGCCAACCCGCAGCGCAAGCCGTGGCCCACGCCGCACCCCTCGGTGCCGGGCTTCAGCATTCGCGACTACGGCAACCGGGTCGGCCATCAGCGCCAGATGGCGCTGCTCGACAAATACGGTATCCGCGGCTCGGTCTCGCTCTCGGTGGCGCTGTGCGAGCACCACCCCGAGATCATCGCGATGTGCCGTGAGCGTGACTGGGAGTTCTTCAGCCACGGCATCTACAACACCCGCTACACCTATGGCCTGAGCGAGGCCCAGGAACGGGAGATGATCCGCGACGGCATCGAGACCATCCATCGCCACACCGGACAAAAGTGCGCCGGCTACCTGGCGCCAGCGCTGTCCCACTCGGAGCACACCCTGGATCTTTTCGCCGAGGTGGGCCAGGAGCTGTTCGGCGAAGAGGGCGGCCTTTATACCTGTGACCTGTTCCACGACGACCAGCCGACGCCGATTCGCCTGCGCTCGGACCGGCGCTTCATCTCCATGCCCTATTCGCTGGAGATGAACGACACCATCGTCTATGCGGTGAACAAGGTGGAGCCACGCCACTACCTGACCATGCTCAAGCGTCACTTCGACCGGCTCTATGCCGAGGGCGCCGAATCGGGCACGGTGATGTGCATCCCCACTCACAGCTATCAGGTCAGCTGCCCCCACCGCATCAAGGCGTTCGAGGAGGCGCTGGAGTACATCACCGGCCATAGCGACGTATGGGTCGCTACCGGCCGCGAGATCGCCCAGCATTATCTCGCCCATCACTACGACGATGCCCTGCGCGACATCGATGCCAAGGCCGACGCGGCCGGGAGGCGCTGAGTCATGTCCCTCGAATCGGAATACCTGAGCTACCCCTGGCGGCGTCACGGCTACGATCATCGGCGCTACGCCTGGTCGATGCTGGGCGACCGTACGCCGGTCCGCTGGCCCGGCGACAAGCCATTGGCGGTGTGGATCAACGTCTCGCTGCAGTTCTATCCGCTCGATCAGCGCGGCGTGCCGTTCAAGGTGCCCAACGGCATGACCATGCCCTACCCGGACCTGCGCCATTACTCGCTGCGCGACTACGGCAACCGGGTGGGCATCTACCGCATGCTCAAGGCCTTCGAGCAGCGAGGCATCCGCCCGACCTGGGCGATCAATGCCCAGCTCGCCGAGCAGACCCCCTATCTGGTGGAGCGTCTCAAGGCCCACGGCGGTGAGTTCCTGTGTCACGGCTGGAACATGGACCACCTGCATTACGGCGGCCAGAATCGTGACGCGGAGGCGGAGATCGTACGCCGCTCGGTGACGACGCTACGCGAGCTGACCGGCCAGCCGGTGCGGGGCTGGCTGAGCCCGGCCAAGCACCAGAGCTGGAACACGCCGGACCTGCTGGCCGAGAACGGCATCGAGTACTGCTGCGACTGGGTCAATGACGATATGCCCTACGCCTTCGCCACCGAGCGCGGAGAGCTGACCATGCTGCCGCTCTCCACCGAGATCGAGGATCAGTTCGTGATGTGCCAGAACCTGCATTCGGAGGACAGCTGGGCGAACCAGGTCAAGGACGCCTTCGACTATCTGCTGCAGGAGGGGCGAGAGCAGGGGGGGCGGCTGCTGGCTCTCAATCTGCACCCTTGGCTCGTCGGCCAGCCGCATCGCATCGGCTGTCTGGAAGCGGTGCTCGACCATATCGCCGGTCATGCCGAAGTGTGGCAGGCCCCGGCCGGGGAGATCATCGATGCCTACCGGGCTCAGGCCAGCAGCAAGGAGGAGTAATGTCATGGGAATCGTGGCCTTTGGTGGTGAAGAGGCGTTCGAGACGCACGTGCCGCTGGTGATTGTCGGCGCGGGGGCCTGCGGTCTTGTCGCAGCGCTCGCGGCCCATGAACAGGGCATCTCGGCCGTGGTGCTGGAGCGCGATGCGTTGCCGCGGGGGAGCACCTCCATGTCCCAGGGGTTCATTCCTGCGGCAGGCACGCGCTTCCAGGAGCAGCGAGGCGTAGCGGACAGCCCCAAGCTGATGGCCGAGGACATCCAGCGCAAGAACGGTCATCAAGCGGATCCTGGCATCGTGCGCGCCTTGACCGAGGCCTCGGCCGGCGTGGTGGAGTGGCTGGCCGACGCCCACGGCGTGCCTTTCGACCTGGTGGAGGGCTTTCTCTACCCCGGACATAGCCGAATGCGCATGCACGCCACGCCGAGGCGCACGGGGGATGAGCTGATGGGCAGCTTGCTCAACGCGGTGGAGGCGGCAGGTATCGACCTGCTGACCGAGGCTCAAGTAGTGGATCTTCATGTGGACGATGCCGGTCGGGTACATGGCGTCACGCTCGAACGTCCCGACGGCAGCCGGGAGTCATTCGGCTGCGATGCCCTGGTGCTGGCATGCAACGGCTACGGCGGCAACCCGGAGCTGGTGGCACGTCATTTACCGACGTTGAAGGAAGCGCTCTACTTCGGCCACGAAGGCAACCAGGGCGATGCCGTGCTATGGGGCGAAGCGATGGGTGCCAGCCTCAAGGATCTGGGAGCCTGCCAGGGGCACGGCTCGTTGGCCATGCCGCACCAGACGCTCATTACCTGGGCGGTAATGATGCGCGGCGGGGTGCAGATCAACCGCCAGGGGCGGCGCTTTTCCAACGAACACGGCGGCTATTCGGAGCAGGCGGCCAAGGTACTGGCTCAGCCGGGCGGTATGGCATGGAACCTCTTCGACCGGCGCATTCACCGGGCGGCGCTGGAGTTCGAGGATTACCGCAATGCCCACATTGCCGGGGCGGTGCGCACTTTCGACAGCCTGGAGACCATGGCCCGCGAGCTGGCACTGCCCGTGGAGGCTGTGCGTGAAACCTTTGCCGAGATGCAGGCTCTGGCAGAAAGCGGCGAGGCCGATGTTTTCGGGCGCACCTTCAGCAAGGAAGATCTGCTGGAGTCCCCTTTTCATGCGATCAAGGTGACCGGGGCGCTGTTCCATACCCAGGGCGGTCTCGAAGTGAACAGCCAGGCGCGCGTGCTGCGCCAGGATGGCTCCCCCTTCGACAATCTGTTCGCCGCCGGCGGTGCGGCGCGTGGGGTTTCCGGCTCGGGCGACAGCGGTTATCTCTCCGGTAACGGGTTGCTCAGTGCCGTGGTGCTTGGCGCCATTGCGGGGCGAGAGGCCGCCCGTCAGCTCGGCTGCGAATCCGCCGCCTGACGGCGTACTTCTACCCCGAGGTCGCGGGAAGCACCAGCTCCCGCGACTCTCCCATCAGCAGCGCCCGGTTGGCCTCCAGCGCCTCACGCAGGAAATCCCATAGCAGCCGCACCCGCGCCAGGCGGCGCTGCTCCTGGCGGGCGGTGATCCAGAACTGGCGCACGATCTGGACCTCTTCATTAAGCACGCTTTCCAGCGGGTTGCCGGGTTCGGCCATGAAGCAGGGCAGCACGGCGAGTCCCGCCCCCTGCTGGGCGGCGGCGTGCTGGGTGGTCACGCTGGTGCTGCGGATCGAGAAGTGCGGTGCGGCACCGACCACTGCCGGATCGAGCAGCGGTTCGAGATAGCTCAGCTGTTCGCTGAAGATCAGGTCGTCCACGTAGCCGATAAGACGATGGTGACCCAGCTCGGCAAGGCGGGCAGGGCGGCCGTGACGCTGGAAATAAGCCTGGCTGCCGTAGAGCCGCAGGCGGTAGTCGCACAGTCGCGAGACGATCAGCCCCTGGCTCGCCGGCCGCTCCACGGTGATGGCCAGGTCTGCCTCGTGGCGGCTCAGGTTCACCACCCGGGGCAGGGCCAGCAGGTCCAGGGTGATGCCGGGGTGGCGCTCGCAGAAGGCGGAAAGCAGTGGGGCGACGACCCAGGTACCGAAACCCTCGGTGACGCCCAGGCGAATCTGACCGCTCAATTGACGGTTCTTGTCGGCCAGGCTTTCGCCGGCCTCGAAGGCGTGACGGGCCATCTCCTCGGCGTGTGCCAGCAGCTGCTGGCCGGCCTCGGTCAGGTGGTAGCCATGAGTGCTACGCTCGAAGAGCTGGGTATTGAGTTTCTGCTCGAAGCGCCTGGTACGGCGCGACAGCGTGGAGTGGTCGAGTCCCAGGCGCCGGGCGGCGTCGGTGAGCCGCTGGCTGCGCGCCACTTCGAGAAAGATCTGAATGTCCTGCCAGTCGACCATGGGGCGATGTTTCCAAACGAGGCTGGTTGTGCATTCTTGCACAAATAATGTGAAGAAGTGCCCGTTGTCACGCCGACGAGTGACTGTATAGACTCGAATCCAACTTGTTTCGTGCTTTTATACACACAAAGTCTAAGCCGACCCAACCAAACAACGACGATAAGGGAGGCGCAGGCAATATGCCGTGCATCCCAAGGAGAAGCGCCATGTCCGTTCGCGAAATCCCCATGTACATCGACGGCAAGCCCGTCCCGTCCCAGAGTCAGGAGTGGCGAGACGTGATCAACCCCGCTACCCAGGAAGTGGTGGCGCGGGTGCCGTTCTGTACCGCCGAGGAGGTCGATCGTGCGGTGGCCAGCGGCAAGGAGGCGTTCAAGACCTGGCGCAAGACGCCGCTCGCCAAGCGCATGCGCATCATGCTTACGCTGCAGGCGCTGATTCGCGAGCACACCGAGGAGCTCGCCGCGCTGATCACCGAGGAGCACGGCAAGACCCTGCCCGACGCCGCCGGTGAGGTGGGCCGCGGCCTGGAAGTGGTGGAGCACGCCTGCTCCATCACCTCGCTGCAGCTCGGCGAGCTGGCCGAAAACGCCGCCAGCGAGGTGGACGTCTACACCCTCAACCAGCCGCTGGGCGTGGGGGCGGGCATCACCGCCTTCAACTTCCCCATCATGCTGCCGTGCTTCATGTTCCCGCTGGCCATCGCCGCCGGCAACACCTTCGTGCTCAAGCCCTCCGAGCAGGACCCGAGCTCCACCATGCGTCTGGTCGAGCTGGCCCACGAGGCGGGTGTGCCGGCCGGCGTACTCAACGTGGTCCACGGTGGACCCGACGTGGCCAACCAGATCTGCGATCACCCGGATATCAAGGCGCTCTCCTTCATCGGTTCCACCAACGTCGGCACGCACATCTACCGCCGCGCCTCGGATGCCGGCAAGCGTGTGCAGTCGATGATGGGCGCCAAGAACCACTGCGTGGTGATGCCCGACGCCAACCGCAGCCAGGCGATCAACAACCTGCTGGGTTCCGCCTTCGGTGCCGCGGGCCAGCGCTGCATGGCCAACTCCGTGGTGGTGCTGGTGGGCGAGGCCAACCAATGGCTCGACGATATCGTCGAGGGCGCGCGCAACATGAAGGTGGGCCCGGGCACCCAGCGCGATGCCGACCTCGGTCCGCTGGTCTCGCCGGCCGCCAAGGAGCGCGTGGAGCGTTTGATCGATGCCGGCGAGAAAGAGGGCGCCAAGTTGCTCGTCGATGGCCGCGGCTGTGAGGTGGAAGGCTACCCGGACGGCAACTTCGTCGGCGCCACCGTGTTCGCCGACGTAAAGCCGGAGATGACCATCTACCGCGAGGAGATCTTCGGTCCGGTGCTGTGTGTGGTCAGCGTCGACACCCTGGACGAGGCGATCGCGTTCATCAACGCCAACCCCAACGGCAACGGCACCTCGATCTTCACCAACTCCGGCTGGGTGGCGCGTCGCTTCGAGAGCGACATCGACGTGGGCCAGGTGGGCATCAACGTGCCGATCCCGGTGCCGGTGGCCTACTTCAGCTTCACCGGTTCGCGGGCCTCGAAGCTGGGCGATCTGGGCCCCAACGGCAAGCAGGCGATTCAGTTCTGGACTCAGACCAAGACCGTAACGGCACGCTGGTTCGAACCCGAGAACGTCTCGAGCGGTATCAACAGCACCATTTCGCTCAGCTGACAGCGAGCGTTCTGGCGATGTCCGGCCTCACCCGTGCGGGTGGGGCCGTTTTATTAGAAGAGCCGCAATGAAGCAAACCTGCTAGAGTGGAGAGATCGTAAGGACACGATATGGAGGCGCTGGACTCATGCGCTGCACGCAAGCCGGAGGACCAGCCGGCATGGCCAAATGGATGGCCTCTCTACTCTGGTCGCTTTTGTGGTTGCTGTCGTGGCAGGCCCAGGCCGCCGTCGACATCACCTCGCCCTCGGTCGTCATCAACCCCGCCTCACAGGTGGAGGTGCTCGAGGACGGCTCCGCCCAGTTCAGCATTCATCGGCTGCTGGAGCAGGGTGAGGCGCTTTCCTGGCGGCCTCTCCAGCAGGAAGTGCCCAATTTCGGTTTCACCCGCTCGGCCTGGTGGCTGAAGATGGAACTGGAGAATGGTTCCCACGCTCCCTTGCGCCGCCACCTCGAACTGGCCTCGCCGCTGCCGGATTTCATCGATGCCTACGCCGTCGACTCCCAGGGCAGAGTGTTGCAGCAGTGGAGCACCGGCAGCCGGCGCCCGTTTGCTTCTCGTCCGGTCAGCCACCACTCCTTCGTGTTGCCGATCTATATGGGGCCGAACGAAACCCGCCAGCTCTTCATCCGCTTGGCGAGCCATGATGGGCTGCTGCCCGCCATGCCGCTTTTGCTGATGGACGACGTCAGTTTCCTCGAACGCACCCAGACCAAGCTGATGGCCTACAGCGTTCTGTATGGTGGGCTGCTGGCGCTGCTGCTCTACAACCT
>NZ_JBYCKL010000054.1:0-22667 GCF_057473365.1 Halomonas sp. TH-94 | reverse complement strand
GGCCCACTTCCCCTTCCCCTTCCCCTTCCCCTTCCCCTTCCCCTTCCCCTTCCCCTTCCCCTTCCCCTTCCCCGTGCTGATTGGGCCAGACCAGTTCGAGCTGCTCGGCCAGCGCCCGCTCCTCGCTGTCGTCCGAATCCAACATGCGCAAGTAGTAGTAGTGATTGGCCACGGTGACGGCGCAGTCACCCGGCTCAGCCAGCGCCCGTAAAAGCTCGCCATCGCGGCCACCGGTGGGCTGTGCCAGATTAGCCACCAGTGCCTCTGCCCAGCGCTGGGCCTCGGCGTCACCGTGATGCAGGACCATCGAACTCACCAGCGAGACGTTATAGGGTGAATGGCCGCTCCCCAGGCACAGCTTGCCGGCCAGTCGCTCATCCGCCAGCGCCTCGTAGCTCAGCGGTTCCCAGTCGATTTTCTCTGGATTGACGTAGATGACCCGCGCTCGCGTGGCGTAGCCGCTCCAGCCCGCTTCGAGATCACGCAGCTCGGCCGGCACCCTCGACTCGAGCCACTCGGACTCGAACGGCTGAAACCAGCCGGCCTCCACCTGGGCATGAATATTACTGCTGTCGACAACCATGATCACGTCTACCGGTGGCTCAGCCTCGCTCGCCATGGCCTCGGCGAGCTCATCCGTGGTCAGCGTCACCAGTTCGACGGGAATGCCCGTGGCCTCGGTGAAGGTGGTAAATATCGGTGCCAGAGGGTCGTTCAGGCGCGGACCGGTGATTCTGAGGGGTTCGTGGGCCAAGGCCAGCGGGGCGGCCAGCAAGGTCAGCGCGAGGGGCAAGGCCGCGCGAGCAAAAGGCATCGACATCGGTGGGCTTCCGGTACTGATTCCAGGGGCCGGGCGCGGGATGCCCGGCAAGAGCAAGAATGGTAATCATTGCCAGTTCATGACGCACCGTTCCGAACGGCAACGATCCGTTCTAATTCCAGCAACCCGCATCGTGCTTGCATCGAGACGGCACTCTTCACGACAATATTTAGCTTGCTCAATATCAAGGATGCCCGATGCTCGCCGATCTCTTTGCCGTCATGGCACCCGTTCTGGCAGGCGCCGGCCTGGGCTTCATGTGGATTCGCCTGGGGCATCCCTATCCTGTCGACTTCGTTACTCGCCTGGTCTTCAATATCGGCACGCCGGCCCTGGTCATCGCCTCGCTGACGGGGGCGGAGATCGATGCTGGCAGCTTCGGCCGCACTATGCTGGCCACCGCCCTGGTCATGGTGTCGATGGCCGCAGCCACCTTCGCCATGGCACGTCTGCTGCGGCAAGACTGGCGAGTGTTGCTGGCACCGATGATGTACCCCAATACCGGCAACATGGGGTTGCCGGTGGTGCTTTATGCCTTCGGCAGCGCCGGCTTCGCCTTCGGCATCACCGTGATGGTCACGGTTTCGCTGTTCCAATTCACCTTGGGCGCCATATTTGCCAGTACCGGCAGCCCCTGGCGAACCCTGGTCAGGACCCCGACGATTTACGCTATCCTGATAGCATTGATTCTGCTGCTGACGGACACCGAGCTTCCACGATGGCTGGACAACAGCGTGGACCTGATCTCGGGTTTCACCGTCCCGCTGATGCTGATAACGCTCGGTGTGTCGCTGGCCAGCATCAAGGTGAAGAACCTGAAAACGGGCATCGCCTTCAGCCTGCTGCGCATCCCGATCGCCGCAGGGTTGGCCTGGGGGATCGGGACGTTACTGGGCCTGCCACCGTTGGCGCTGAGCATTCTGGTACTGCAAATGTGCATGCCGGTGGCAGTGTTCAACTATCTGTTTGCGCAGCGGGCCAAGCGGGAGCCGGAGTATGTCGCCAGCCTGGTGTTCTGCTCCACGCTGCTGGCACTACTCTATCTGCCGATTCTGCTGGCAATTTTGCTGTAACCTGATGGGTGGTTTACGGGTGATGGGAACACCCCTGCCGCGTCACAGTCTCTATCTGGTGGGGCGGCAACACAAGCAAGGGAGGAGGTTATGCACGAAGCATACAAGCGGCTGGCATTCGCGCTGCTGGCAGGCGCTGCAGCAAGCGCGCCGGCTCAGGCCGTAGAAGTGGTCGAAGAGCGAATCGCTACCGAAGGTCAGGCGTTGCGTCTGGAGCGTATTGCCCAGGGCCTGGAGCATCCCTGGTCCGTGGCAATGCTGCCCGAGGGGCGTTTCCTCGTCAGCGAGCGCCCAGGCCGGATGGCACTGGTCGATGAAGACGGCAGCATTTCCCATCTCGAGGGTGTGCCCCAGGTCAGCGCCCAGGGTCAGGGGGGGCTGCTCGATGTCTCACTGCATCCGCGTTACGGCGACGGCGACCACGACTGGGTGTACTTCACCTGGAGCAAACCCGGCGATGGTGGAAGCGCGACGGCGTTGAGCCGTGCCCGACTGACGGACGATGCGCTGACCGACGTCGAGACGCTGTTCGAACAGGACCGCACCTCCAGCCCGGGCAGACACTACGGGTCGCGAATCGCCTGGCTGCCGGACGAAACCCTGTTGATCTCAATCGGCGACCGAGGCACACCCGAGCGCGCCCAGGACCAAGGCGACCATGCCGGAAGCTTGCTGAGGCTGACGTCCGAGGGTGGCGTACCCGACGACAACCCTTTTCTCGGCGATGACGCCACCCTCGACGAGCTCTTTACCCTGGGCAACCGTAACGTTCAGGGCATGGTGGTCACCGATCAAGGCGTCGTCTGGGTAACCGAACACGGCCCGCTCGGGGGCGATGAGCTAAACCTCATCGAAGCCGGTGAGAACTATGGCTGGCCCGATGTCAGCCAAGGACGCGATTACGGCACCCGCGAACCCATCGGGGATGACTCGCTCTCGGGGATGCGCGACCCGGTGCATGTTTTCGACGTGCACTTCGCTCCTTCCGGCCTGACCCAGATCACCTCGACTAGCTTCGGCGACTGGCAGGGCGACCTGCTGGCCGGCGGGCTGCGCAGCGAACAGCTGCATCGGCTGAGCGTCGACGGTGGAGAAGTGGTTGCAAGCGAAACCGTGCTGGATGGCCATATCGGGCGCATTCGTGATGTCATCCAGGGGCAAGATGGTGCCATTTACCTGGTCAATGACGAGGCACAAGGCAGCCTCTACCGGCTGAGGCCGGTAGATTGATTCCAGCGCGGCACCGAACCAAGGGTCGGTGCCGCTTTCGTCGAATGCTGCCTGCGAGATGCCATGCGCCTACGCAATCTCATACTCATCACCGTCATTGCGCCGTTGTTCCTCGTGCTGCTGATCTTCAGTCTGGTAGCCATCAAGTCGCTCGAGGAAAACGTTCGCAACCGCCTCGAGCGCGAAGTCCAGGTGATCACCAACGTGATCGGCACCACCTTGAACCACGCCTTGACGCGGGACGCCACCGAGCCTCTCGAAGAGTCGCTCTATTCCGCTTTCTCCTTCCACCGCATTTACGGGGCCTATGTCTTCGATGCCAACGGGCGCGAGATTTACGGGCTCGGCCTAGGTCAGGCCCTGTTCAGCCCCGAGACCATACGTGAGGTAGCCGAGCGCGGCGAGATGCGCGCCGCCTATCGTGAGCACGATGGCTGGCACTACTACTCCGCTCTGAAACCGCTGTTGTCGAACACCGGCGAAGTGCAGGGGGTACTGCAGGTCAATCGGCTCAACACGGGTATCGAGAACTACACCGGTTTTCTCAGCCAGCTGGCCCTGCTGGCGTTCGTAATTGGCGCCGCCGGTATCGTCCTGGGCATCTGGTGGGGGTTTCGGCGCCATATCGAACGCCCCTTGGAACGTCTGCTGGCGGTCATGCAGCGGGTCGAGGCCGGCGATCGACAGCAGCGAGCCGAGGCCGAGGGCCCCCAGGAGTACGGACGCCTGGCCGTGGCCCTGAATGGCATGCTCGATGCCATGGCCGAAAAGGATGCCGATATCGAGGCGCGGCGACGCAAGGAAATCGAGCTCGAGAAACGCTTGCGCAAGTCGAAGAAGCTTGCCGAGCTGGGGGTACTGGCAGCCGGCGTTGCGCACGAGATCGGCGCTCCGCTGACCGTCATCAACGGTCAGGCCCAGCGCCTGGCGCGGCGCGAGACGCTCGACGACGCGGACCGCGATCGACTCGCACGTATCCGCGGTGAAGTCGAACGTATCGTGGAAATCGTACGCCAGTTGATGGAGCTTGGTCGGCGTCACAACGTCGAGAAGGAACCGCTGCAACTCACCGAACTGCTCCATGCCACCCGCGAGCTGGTGGAGGAGGATTTCGAGCAGAATGACATCCAGCTGGAATTCGACCTGCCCACTGAAACGCCGGCCCTGTTGGCAAACGGCCAGCAGTTGATTCAGGTCCTGACCAACCTGCTGCGCAATGCCGCCCAGGCCAAGGGCGTCAAACGGGTACGCATCCGGGCACAAGAGAACGAAGGCTGGTTGACACTGTGGATCGAAGACAACGGCCCGGGGATCGCCGACAAGGACAAGACGAAGGTTTTCGACCCATTCTTTACGACCAAACCCGTGGGCCAGGGCAGCGGCCTCGGACTATCCATGGTGCATCGAATCATCAACGATCATGGCGGCACTGTCGGTGTCTACGACAGCGAGCTGGGGGGAGCCGGCTTCGAAATCGGGCTGCCATTGAGCGATAGCGATGAAGGAGGGAATGACCCGTGACAGGAAGCCACAGTTTTACCGATCTACCGATACTGGTCGTCGAGGATGATGCCGCCATTCTCGAACTTCTCGAGGAAGAGCTCCAGGAAGCCGGCTATCCCACCCTCGGGGTCGGCAGCGCCGAGGAAGCCATTCTCACTTTGAGCCACAGCGAAGTGGCCATGATCATCAGTGACGTGCGTCTGCCCGGCATGAGCGGCCTGCAGCTGCTCGAACAGCTGCGTCAGGAGGGCAGCCGCATAGGGTTCATCGTCATCACCGCTTTCGGCACCATCGACCAGGCTGTCGATGCACTGAAGATCGGGGCCGACGACTTCCTGACCAAACCGCTCGACCTGGAGAGTGTGGGCGAAGCGGTCTATCGGGTGCTGGAGAACAGACGCTTGGCCGAACGCTTCCAGCAGGGTGAGCCCGCCGGCCATTTCCACGGTATCGTCGGGGAGAGCGAGACGATGCAGGCGCTGTTTCACGATGCGGCGCGCCTGGCCAAGAGCGATGCCCCAATTCTGATCCTGGGCGAGAGCGGAACCGGCAAGGAGCTCCTGGCTCGCGCCATTCACGCCGAGAGCCCGCGCTCCGGTGAGCCATTCATTGCCGTCAACTGCGCCAGCATCCCATCCGAACTGATGGAGAGCGAGTTCTTCGGCCATGTGAAGGGCGCCTTTACCGGCGCCAGCGACTCACGCCAGGGTCTGTTCCAGACGGCCAACGGCGGCAGCCTCTTTCTCGATGAAATTGGCGAGATGTCGCCTGGCCTGCAAGCCAAGCTGCTGCGTGCCTTGCAGGAAAAGATGGTCAAGGCCGTGGGGGCCGAGAAGGAGGAATCGGTGGATGTGCGCATCATTGCCGCTACCCACCGCGACCTGGAGCATGAAATCGAAAGCGGGAATTTCCGCAGCGACCTGTTCTATCGCCTGGAAACGTTTTCTCTGCGGATCCCACCGCTGCGTGAGCGCCAGGGAGACATCGAGCGCCTGGTCTCGGCCTTGATCGAAAAGCATGCCACCGCCCAGAACAAGCAAATCGAGCGAGTCGAGCCCATGGCGCTACAGACGCTGCTCGATTACTCCTATCCGGGCAACGTGCGCGAGCTAGAGAATGCCATCATGCGCGCGGTGACCCTGGCCGAAGATGGCCTGCTGAGCCATGACGACTTGCCTGAGCGCATTCGCCAGCACGGCCAGGAGCAGCGCGGCATGGTACGGCAACTCGAAGCCGGTAATGCCGTGGTGGCCAGAAGCCAGCAGAGCTGGCCGAGCCTAGAGGAGGTGGAAAAGCGCTATATCCAGAAAGTGCTGGAAGCCACGGGCGGCAACAAGCGGCGAACGGCCGACATTCTCGGCATCGCCAGACGCACGCTGTATCGCCGGCTGGAGGAAGATTAAGAGGCTGTAAGAAACCGCGAACAGCAAGGGCCGAATCGCAAGGCCTAAGTAACCAGGAAGCAGAAGCCACAAAAAAGCCCCCGTGGGAGATCGGGGGCGAAGTACGCCATGCAATTCGACTGACGGTGCAAGGGGGGAGGGTGGCGGGCCGCCAGCGAATTACGACGCCTCATGATGGGAAGGAAGAGGCTCGGCTTCCATTGCGTCGCCTCTTCGATCCTTCCTTCGCGGACAGTCACACTTCCCTGTGCGTCCGCAGTTCATATCCCAGGCAGCTTATTGATTGCTGGTGGTACCAGTAGCGCCCGGGCCGACTTCTTCACCTGAAGCAGCGGGGTCGTCACCAGGCATTGCCTCGGTGCCTTCACCGAAGCCGGGCTCCTGGTCTTGACCGAACCCAGTGGCTCCTTCCTGCTGCATGCCCGGCTGCCGCTGTTCTTGCTGCGCACCCGGTGCTACGCCGTCTTCCATCGGAGCGGGGTCTGCACCCGGGCCAACACCTGTGCCAGGCGCGGCGTCAGTGCCGGGGGTCGGCTCTGCGCCGGGAGCGCCGTCAACGGCACCCGGCATGGTTTCGGCAGCGCCTTGATCGGTTGCACCGGCGTCAGTACCGAAACCGGTATCGCCACCAGCACCAGTGCCCATACCATCGACGTCGGCTTCACCCGGTGCTACTCCGTCTTCCATGGGGGCGGGGTCGGCACCCGGGCCAGTCCCGGCAGCAGCGTCAGTTCCAGGGGTAGGTTCAGCACCCGGAGCGCCTTGGACGGCTTCAGCCGGATCCTGAGCGCGCTCTTGAGTCTGGAAATCGTCCTGCTGAGTCTGGGTCTGCTGGGCCAGCGCGAACGGGCTGGCAGTCAGCCCCATGGTCACGCCGACAATGCCTAGCTTCTTCAGAAATTCCTTGGACATCATAATTCCACCTCCTGCGGTATCGCTTTCGCGAAATGTATTGGGCATCCTGCCCTGAGCTGCCATCAACCTAGATGGCAGCACGAAGCGTAAGGTGTCAGATTACATGCCACCCTGCTCTTCCTCGTCGTCGACCAAGGGATCATCCACCTGACCTTGGTCCATCGTGTCCTGCTGACCCTCGAGCTCATCCTCATCGGGAACCGGCTCTTGCTCGGCCTCGGGCAGCGGATCTTGCTCAGGCGTTACATCGCCCATGCCTTCCGGGCTTTCCTCGGGACCCGTAACCGGGTCTGCGGAGCCATCGCCAGAAGCAGTACCCGTCTGATCGATGCCAGGATCAGCTGTCGTGTCCTGCATCGGAGACGTCTGCTCTTGCGTGGCAGGCCGATCCTCTTCGACCGGCGGCAGATCATCGTCGTTGCCGCAACCGGCTAGAGAGAGGGTGCCGAGGGCTAGAGCCACTGCTGAAGCCAAGGCTGCAGAGCGCTTGGTAAAGATCCTTCCTTGCTGATCATGGCTCATATGTCGTTCTCCCTTGAATTGGTCGTTCTCACCCAATGTACAGCATAGGCTGTGCCAGCCATGCCGGATTTCCTAATATCACACATATTTCAATAACTTAAAAAACAAAGGCATGATCCAGACGAAAGCGAAATCCGACCGCAAGGGTGGTAAAAAATGACACATGAGCCGGTCTGCCACAAAAAATCCTGCCCTTCCTACCGGCTGAAAAACGGCAGAGGGGCACCCTTGGGTGCCCCTTTAACAACCGTTGGGTTCCGTTTCAGCTCATTGCGGCGAAACTCCCCGGAGCCGTTCACTACGCCGTCGTAGAAGTTCCAGCGTCGTCAGCATCAGCATGGAAAGCAGCACCAGCATTGTCGCTACCGCCAGAATCGTCGGACTGATCTGTTCGCGAATGCCCGACCACATCTGGATCGGCATAGTGCGTTGCTCGGGACCGGCGATGAACAGCACCACCACGACCTCATCGAAGGAGGTAATGAATGCAAACAGGGCGCCGGAAACCACGCCAGGGGTAACCAGCGGCAGCACGACCTTGAAGAAGGTACGTGTAGGATTGGCCCCCAGGCTGTGAGCCGCCTTTATCAGCGTGGTATCGAAGCTCGATAGCGTTGCCGTTACGGTGATCACGACGAAGGGGATACCCAGCGCCGTGTGCGCCAGAATCACACCGAGATAGGTCTGAGCCAAATTCACCTTGGAAAAGAAGAAGAACATGGCGGCGGCAGAGATGATCAGCGGCACGATCATGGGCGAGATCAGCAGCGCCATGATGGCACTACGCGCCGGCATGTGCCGACTCGACAGTCCCAACGCAGCCACGGTTCCCAGAATGGTTGCAAGAATGGTCGAGGCGATACCGATGATGAAGCTGTTCTTGATGGCATGCAGCCAGGCCCGGGAGGTGAAGAAGTCCTCGTACCAGCGTAACGAATAACCGGCTGGGTCGAAGGTCAGCATCTCCTGGGTGAAGGTGAAGTAGGGTTGGGCGTTGAATGACAGGGGGATGATGATCAACAGCGGCCCGACCAGGAACAGGAAGATCAGCGCGCACATCCCCAGGAAAACGTAGTGCCAGATACGCTCGCCACGAGTGGCATAAGAAGGAATGGCCATGGTTACCCCAGCTTGACCTTGTCGACGCCGATCAGGCGATTGAATACCAGATAAAACACCACCACCACGAACAGCAGAATCGAGGCGATTGCCGCCGCCAGCCCCCAGTTGAGGGAGGTCTGCATGTGATACGCGATATAGTTGGTAATGAAACGTCCTGACTGCCCCCCCACCAATGCCGGGGTGATGTAGTAGCCGATGGAAAGTATGAACACCAGAATGCCCCCGGCTGCGATTCCCGGAATGGTCAGCGGAAAATAGACGCGCCTGAAGCACAGGAAGGGCCGCCCTCCCAGGGAACGTGCGGCACGCATGTAACTCGGCGGAATGGTCTTCATCACCGAATAGAGCGGCAAGATCATGAAAGGCAGCAGGATATGAGTCATGGCCACGATGGTGCCCGTCTTGTTGTGAATCATCTGCCAACGTGCCTCGTCGGCAATGACCCCTATCGCGACCATCATGTCGTTGAGCACACCCTGTGACTGCAGGATGGCGATCCAGGTCGTGGTGCGCACCAGCAGCGAGGTCCAGAACGGGAGCAACACGAGGATCATCAGCAGGTTCGAATAGCGTAGCGGCAAGCTGGCAAGCAAGAAGGCGACCGGATAGCCAAGTAGCAGGGTCAGGCCGGTAATCACCAGGCTCATCCACAGCGTGCGCCAGAACAGGTTGACGTGAAGACGCTGAGATTCGGGAGCCCGAACGATCTCGCCATCGGGCGTCAATTGGCGGTCCACCGCTGCCAGGTAATAGCTGAGCGTAAGCGGCGCTGACTCGCGCTCGATCAACTTCCAGGTATCGAGATCGCCCCAGTTGGCATTGACCTCGATAAGCGCTTCCTTGTAAGGCGGTTCGAGCGTATTAAGGCTCCGGGCCGTTCGGGTGATCGTCGAACGCATGCCTGCCTTTTCGTAATTCAGCCGGCTCGACAACAGCCCCAGATTACGTGCCTGCTGCCCCTCGCGCAGATCCTCGGCCAGCGCTGCGTACGCCTCCTCTCCAGGTAGCGTCTCTCTGTCCCAGCCCTCCAGGGCGTCGACCGTACGTGACAGGTGTGTCGAGACTTCAGGATTATCGACACTGCGCCACAGCATTTCGAAGATGGGCATGACGAAAGCGACGACCAGAAACAGCAGCAGAGGCGATACCAGCAAGAAAGCCTTGAGCTTCGAGCGCCTCACGGCACGACGCAGGCTGACCTTGAGCGGCACGCCATCGGCAGTGGTCAATGGGGAAGCGGGAGAACCGGACACTCGTGCCCCTCCGGAAACGTCATGACGACAATGAGTCGGCGCCACCCGGCAGCACTGCCGGGTGGCGGTCACACCTTACTGAGCCAGCCAGGCGTCGAAGCGCTGATTCAGCTCGTCGCTGTAGTCGGCCCAGAATTCGTCGTCCTTCTGGATCGCGGTAGCGAAGTTGGGCGGAAACGTCGGCATGTGAGGCATCATGTCGATGCCCGTTTCCGCATGCACGGAAACCAGATCCGAGGAAGAATAGCGAGCCGGCCCGTAGGAAATGTATTGGGCCTGATCGGCCAGCCGCTGGGTGTCGGTAGCGAAGTAGAGGTAATCGCGCACCTTGTCGAGCTTGCCGGTCGGCACCACCCACCCATCCAACTCGAAGACCTGGGCATCCCAGATGATTTCGAAAGGCTGGTTTTCGCTTACCATGGCATCGAAGATGCGGCCGTTGTAGGCCGAGGCGAAGGCCACTTCCCGATCCGCCAGCAGCTGTGGCGGCTGGGCGCCCTCTTCCCACCAGATCACGTGATCCTTGATGGTATCGAGCTTGGCAAAGGCACGCTGGATACCCTCCTCCGTCTCGAGCATGTCGTAGACATCCTCGCGGTCTACGCCATCGGCGATCAGGGCCCACTCCATGTTGTTGATCGGACGCCGCATCAGGGCACGTTGGCCTGGGAAGTTCTCCAGATCGAACACGTCCTCGATGGTGCTTGGCTGATTGTCCTCGGGGAACATCGCGCTGTTGAAAGCGACGATATTCGAGTAAACGATCGAAGCCACGAAGCACTCGCCTAATGCCCCGTCGACGAAGTCCTCGCTGGGCGGCGTGCCGTCGGGCGCCGGCGCCAGCAATTCATCGTGGTCGAGGGGCTCTATCAGGCCTTCGGCACAAGCGATCATGGCATCTGCCGGCAGCATGTCGACCAGATCCCAGGTGACGTTGCCCGCCTGGGACTGGGCCCGCAGGCCGGCCAGCGCATTGGCGCTGCGGTCGATATTGACGATCTCGTCGCCGGTCTGCTCCATCCAGGGCTCGTGGTAAGCCCGCTGCTGACTCATGCTGTAGGCACCGCCCCAGGAAACGACGTTGAGCGTCTGCTGGGCCTGTGCAACGGCAGCCAAGCCCAGGGTCGAGGCGCCCGCTATAGCGCATACCAATACCTTGAGCGCGGGTTTCACTTGCTTCATCTCACCTTTCATCATCGATCTCCCTTCCTTGTTGTACTTATTGATACCGCCACATGGCCGACTCGGATCAGGCATCGAGTGCCCGACAGTCGCTGCTGGACCAACCGATATCGACTGACTGGCCAGGTCTCAGCGAAGGTTGCCCTTGTGCATTGGGCGTCTTGAGAATGAACTCCTCATTGCCGCACACACTGACGCGTGTACGCAGATGATCGCCGAGGTAGATCACCTCTCTCACCTCGGCCCTGAAGCGATTATCGAAGGCAGTGGAATCACCGTTAAGCACCAGCCCGACGCGCTCCGGGCGCAGGGAAAGCGTGGTACGCGACCCTATACCACCGCATGCAACGGGCTTGGCCAGCACCGTCTCCCCGCTGTCGAGGCGCACTTGGCACGTGTTGCCGATCGTTTCGGTCACTTCACCGTAGAGGCGATTGTTTTCACCGATGAAATTGGCGACGAAGGCATTTTCGGGCGCTTCGTAGAGCGTCTCCGGTGCTGCCAGCTGCTGGACGATGCCATCGTTGAACACGGCGATACGATCGGACATGGTGAGCGCTTCGGTCTGATCGTGGGTGACGTAGATCATGCTGACGCCCAGATCGGCATGGATGCGTTTGATCTCGTACTGCATCTCCTCGCGCAGGTTCTTGTCCAGCGCGCCGAGCGGCTCGTCCATCAGCACCAGCTCGGGTTCGAAGACCAGCGCTCGAGCCAGTGCCACACGCTGCTGCTGGCCGCCGGACAGCTGCGCAGGTCGGCGGTCGCCGAAATCGTTCAGCCGCACCATGGCCAGTGCCCGCTCGACCTTGCGCTTGGTTTCCGCCTTCGAGAGACGGCGGACTTCAAGCGGAAAAGCGAGGTTTTCGGTGACCGACATATGCGGAAAGAGGGCATAGTTCTGAAAGACCATGCCGATGCCCCGCTTGTGCGGCGGCAGATCGTTGATGGGCTCCCCCTTGAGCAGAATCTGACCATGGGTTGGGGTCTCGAAACCCGCCATCATCATAAGACAGGTGGTCTTGCCCGACCCGGAGGGCCCCAGCAGAGTGACGAACTCGCCCTGATGCACATCCAGGTTGAAGCCCTTCACCACCAGTTCGACGCCGTCGTAGCTTTTCTGCACGTCGATGAAACGGGCGAAGGGCGGTGTAGCGTCGCGCTCGTCCTGCCTTGCTCTATCATCACGCTGTTGTTGCAGGCTTACATTCATGCAGAGTTCCCACTCATGGCCAGCTTCAGGCGAAGCAAACGGTGCCCATGAGAGCCGGCCATTGTTCTTGTTGGCATTGATTGACCCTATTCCTATAGAGGCACCAGTCGCAACCCTTCAAGGTTCAAATAGCGTTGAACCGGCTCCAGGACAAGGGAAGCAATTTCGTTTAACGGCAAGTTACCAAAAGATACAAACCCGTTACTCATTGGCGCTAAAGGATATCCGGCTGACGTCCCGGTTCGGCATAGACGGTACATTCATGTACAATTCTTGTTCCAATAAGGCGTTCCGGAGTGCGCACCTGCAATAAGACGGGTAACACAATCCGGAGCCGCTAAACTTGACGTTGTGTAACGTTTTTACGTGCACCCACATGCGTCTCGTCGGGTCCCCGACATAACGTAAATCAGGAGAGCACGACATGAACGGCAGATTCATGGTTCCCTTCCCCTTGCGCAATCCCAGCCTCTTCGACCTTGAAGGGGGAACGTAACGTGAGCGACTCCAATCGTAATGAACCCGAGCGGAAGGTAGAGCCCCCGTCGGAAGGCGTGCCGGCGCCCGAGGGTCGGGCCAATCTCATCGATACCGACTACGTCATCGGCCAGGACAATTTGGCTACCGACAAGCTCGGCTTCAGCATCGACCTGCATGGCAAGGTATTCACCATTTCGGCTTTGGTCACGGTCTTCTTCGTGATCCTCACCCTCGCCCTGCAGGCGGAGGTCGAACCGCTGTTCAGCGCCTTGCGCGACTGGCTGACCGGGAACCTCTCATGGTTCTTCCTCCTGGCGGGCAATATTTTCGTGCTGCTGTGCCTGGTATTGATCGTTTCACCGCTGGGCAAGGTGCGCATCGGCGGCATGGATGCCAAACCCGACTTCAGCTATACCGGCTGGTTTGCCATGCTGTTCGCCGCCGGCATGGGGATCGGCCTGATGTTCTACGGCGTATCCGAACCGATGTCGCACTTCGATGCCGCCATGGGCGGCACCACCGTCGAGGATGGCGTGCGCACCGACTGGGCTCCGCTCGGCGGCGCTGCCGGCGACCCATCGGCAGCGGCAAGTCTCGGCATGGCGGCGACGATCTATCACTGGGGGCTTCATCCCTGGGCGATTTATGCCGTGGTAGCGCTGGCACTGGCCATTTTCTCGTTCAACAAGGGACTGCCGCTCACCATGCGGTCGATCTTCTACCCCATTCTGGGCGAGCGCGTCTGGGGGTGGCCCGGGCATGTGGTGGACATTCTCGCCGTGTTCGCCACCCTGTTCGGTCTCGCCACCTCCCTGGGCCTGGGTGCGTCGCAGGCCTCGGCAGGTCTCAGCTACCTGTTCGGCGTCCCCGAAACGGACGCCACCATGGTACTGCTGATTCTCGGCATCACCGCCGTGGCCATCCTGTCGATCCTGGCAGGGGTCGACAGGGGCGTTCGCCGACTCTCCGAGCTCAACATGGGACTGGCAGTTCTGCTGTTGCTGTTCGTCATCATCGTGGGCCCGACACTGCTGATTCTGACCGGCTTCTTTCAGAATCTGAGTACCTATATCGTCAACCTGCCGGCGCTTTCGAACCCCTTCGGCCGGGAGGATGCCAACTTCAGCCAAGGCTGGACCGCCTTCTATTGGGCTTGGTGGATCTCCTGGTCGCCCTTCGTCGGCATGTTCATCGCACGCGTCAGTCGCGGACGCAGCGTGCGCGAATTCCTGATCGCCGTCCTGCTGGTACCTTCCTTGGTTTCGGTGCTGTGGATGACCGCCTTTGGCGGCACCGCCATCGACCAACTGGTCGGCGATGGCTTCGAGGGTGTGCGAGAGTCAGCGCTGGAGCTTCAGCTGTTCATGATGCTCGGCGAACTCCCGTTGACGGAGATCACCTCGTTCGTCGGCATTGTGCTGGTCGTGGTATTCTTCATCACCTCGTCGGACTCCGGTTCGCTGGTGATCGACACCATCACCGCCGGCGGCAAGGTCGATGCCCCCAAGCCGCAGCGAGTGTTCTGGGCCATCATCGAGGGCGTCATCGCCATTGCCTTGCTGTTGGGTGGCGGCCTGGTCGCGCTACAGGCAATGGCCGTATCCACCGGACTGCCCTTCACCTTGGTGCTGCTGGTGGGTTGCTATGCCATCGTCAAAGGCTTGATGAGCGAACCTCGTGCTTGACCCTGAAAGGTGATGCCAGGCGGCCACGGAAGGCCGCCTCAACGTTTCCCAGGACCGGGCACCGTACCGCGGTAGGCGCTGGCTCACGACAGTAAGGGTAGAAATGAAAAAAATCCGTTACGTCAAGTATTTCTTGAGCGATACGACGACTAGCAACACGGCATCGCTTCGGGCATATTCCAAATAGATCATTACAACTATGCCCAGGAGCCGTTCTACGCCCATGATGGCACCCGAAGACGCCTTTCGTCTGCTCGCCGATGGCTTGGGCAAGGCCGGCACTCCCCAGGCGTTCGATCATCTGGTCGAACGTATTTCCACGATTTTCGGCGGGGAGCATGTGCTGATCGGGAAACTGCTTTCCGACGAAGCCACCGTGCGTACCGTGGCTTTCTGGTCGAGAGGCGCTCTCCTGCCCGTCTCGGTTTATACGCTGATTGGCACTCCCTGTGAGCATGTGCTCAATGACGAAGTGTGCGAATTCACCGCCGACGTTCGTCAACGCTTTCCCGATAGCGCTCTGCTGCAAGAACTCGAAATCGAAAGCTACGTGGGCATTCCGCTGCGTGCCCCTGATGGCCACCTGATCGGCCTGCTTGCGGTGCTCTTCAGCCGTCCGCTCGAGCTGGCCTCTTATGCACGTGAAGTACTTCGAATCGCGGCTGCCCAAGCGGGTGCCGAGATGGCACGGCGTGCCGAGGAGGAGAAGCGCCGCAGCAGCGACTACCAGATCCAACAGCTGATCTATTGGGACAGCATTACCGGGCTGCCGAACCGACGATGCTTGATGGAGCGACTGGAGGAGGCCTGCGAACAGGCCCGACTTCGCGACAGCTGCCTGGGCCTGCTCTACCTCGACCTGCAACGTTTCCGCCAAATCAACGATACACAAGGGCATGAACTCGGCGACCAGATCCTGGCCGAGATCGCCAGCCGTTTCAGCACCCAGGTCGAGCCGGGCGAGTTCATTGCCCGCCTGGGGGGAGACGAATTCATGGTGCTGCTCACCGATACCCGACCGGCCGCCATGGCGCATGCCATAGAGCGCTATCGCAATAGTCTGTTGCCGCCGATACAGCTGGCGGAGCGCAGCTTCTCGATTTCTGCAAGTGTGGGAGCCGCCATGTTTCCACGCGATGGCGACAATGCCCAGTCGCTGTTTCAACATGCCAGCATTGCGCTCAACCACGCCAAGCGGGACAACAGTCGCACGCGCTTTTTCACTTCCACCATGGCCGACGAGCTGCAGCAGCACGAGATTCTTCAACTGCGCTTCAGCGAAGCGCTGGCCAATGGCAAGCTATCGCTCGCCTTCCAGCCACAGTTCAGCCTCAAGACCGGAAAACTGATCGGTGCCGAGGCCTTGTGTCGCTGGCACGATGAAATACTCGGTCACGTCAGCCCCGGCACCTTCATTCCGTTGGCCGAAGAGCAGGGGCTGATCCGCCCCTTGGGCGAGTGGGTACTGGAGGCCGCCTGTCAGCAGATCATGGCCTGGGAGCGCCAAGGCAAACCGTTCCCGGGTCGACTATGCGTCAACGTATCGGCTCAACAAATGGACGATCCACGCCTGGCGGAACACATACAGCGCATCGCCACCCGCGTACCGCCAGGCAAGTTGGGATTGGAGTTGACCGAAAGTGGCCTGATGCGCAACCCCGAGCAGACGGTGCGTATCACGCGGGCCCTGTGCAAAGCCGGTTTCAGTCTGGCAATCGACGACTTCGGTACCGGCTACTCCTCACTCACCTACCTCAAGCGCTTCGCCGCCGACACCCTGAAAATCGACATGTCATTCGTGCAGGATATGCTCAAGAGCAGCCACGATCATGCCATCGTCTCCACCATCATTGCCATGGCTCAGACGCTGGGCATGCTCACCGTGGCCGAGGGCGTCGAGGAGGCCGAACAGGCCGAGGCACTGCGAGCGCTGGGCTGCACCGGGGTCCAGGGCTTTCATTTCGGCCGGCCGGTGGATGGCAAGACCTTCGCCGAGCTGTGGCTGTAAGGCAGCATTGACCGCCTGAGCACCCGCCTATATCGCTGATGACGAATCAGCTAAGTCCACAGCTTGCCAACGGGCGTTTCAACGCCATAGTGCCTCGCCACCTGTGCCTGAAACAGCTCGGCCGTGGCCAGCGCGTCGACCAAAGCGTGGTGCCCCTGATAATCCGGTAACCCGTAGCGCCGACGACTGTCTGCCAGGCGTATCGAAACCGGCGGTCGCCGCATCCAGCGTTGCAGGCGTGCCCATAGCGAGAGCCGATGCAGGCGCGCTTCCAGCGACATCGTATCGATCATGGGAAAACGCATGCCCTCTCCCAGCCGGGCCTTGACCGCCTCGTCGAGGAAGGGCCGCTCGATATGACGAAAATGCACCACGACGAGCCGACCTGCCAGCGACTCGAGAAGCTCAGGCAGGATTGCGCTGAAATCGGGGGCGCCGGCCACCTCTGAGTGGGTGATGCGATGCAGAGTGACAGAGGTATCGGATAGCGACCGGTTGGGGCGGACGACCCAGTAACGCCGCTGCGCCAGCGATATGCGTTTCAGGTTGAAGGGCACCAGGCCGACGCTGACGATGGCGTGGCGCTGGGCATCCAGCCCGGTGGTTTCAAGATCCACCGCAACAAGAGGCGCCTCGCCCACAGGCGTATCGGGGTCGATGCAGCCGGTGGCAAAGAAGCGCTGCAGCGCAGGATCACCCGTTTCAGCGGCTCGCTGCTGCAGGTAAGTGGGCCAATCGAGCCCTTGGGTGCGAGATGCCAGGCGATGGGACAGCACGATCAGCTGGCTCGACCGGAGTGCGACGGTACCGGGTAGCGGTACTTGAGGAATTTCTGCGCGCGGCTGAGAACCTGAAACGCATCCTTGAGATGGTGTCGTTCGCTATCGGCCACGTTTTCCGGCTCGATGTCGTTATCCGGCTCGCGGTCATGATCGAGGTCAATGACCTGATGACGAATCCGCACCATGGAGAGCAGTTCCATGGCATGGCGCAGCTTGGCGTCGACACCTGGCGCCAGCAGCTGTGTGGTCGCGATGTCATCCAGACGCTCGAAGCTGTTCTGGGCCCGCGAACCACAGGCCAGCGCGTGAACGCGTATCAAGTCGACCAGTGGAGCCGTTCCTCGTCGCTTCAGATTGATGGTGTTGTTCTGCTTGCCATCCTTTTCCATCACGAAAGTGCGGAAGAATCCCAAGGGGGGCGTGCGATTCAAAGCATTGCGCGCTACTGCCGCCAGAAAACGGGGGCTACGCGGCGCCTTGTCGGCGATGAGATCCTGCAGCTCTTCGATATAGGCCTCTTCGCCATAAGCGCTGTCCAGATCGAAGAAAATCGAGGAGTGAAGTAGCCGCTCGGGGGTGGGCGAGTCGATCCATTCGCTGAAATAGCGTTTCCAGACCTGCAAGGGCTGGCGCCACCGGGGATTGGTGGCCATGACATCGCCTTTGCAATAGGTGTAGCCACAGGCGGCCAAACCGTCGCAGACGAATGCCGCCAGGCTGGCGAAGTAATCGTCATGCTGGGCGGGATCAAAGTCGTCCGCCAGGATCAACGCATTGTCCTGGTCGGTCACGATGGTCTGCTCGTTACGCGCCATGGAGCCATTGACCATGAAGCAATACGCCACCGGCGGTGGACCCAGGGACGCCTCGGCCAACTCCAGCAGGCGGCGTACGAAGCTGCGGCCGATGGTGGATAGCGCCGTACCGACCATTTGCGAGTTGGCACCCTCTTCCACCATGCGCACGCAGGCGATGCGAACGTCCGGGGCCAGCCTTGCCAGCCCCTCGACGCTCGATTGGTGAAAGATGTTGCTGACCAGGTAGAGGCTACTGTGCGTCTCGTAACGGATGATGTCGGAGAGATGCACGATACCCATTGGCCTGCGGCGATACAGCACGGGAAGATGGTGAATATTGTTGCGCAACATGCACAACATCGCTTCGTGCACTGACTCATCGGACTGTATGGTGATCAGTTTCTCCCCAGCCAGTTCGCCCACGGGAGTATCGGGTGGTAGTCCCTCGGCCACGATGCGCGTGCGAAAATCACTGTCGGTGAGAATGCCCCGCAGTTGCCAAGGGCGATCCTCGGTATCGGTAAAGGTGTAGCGAGGGTCGTCGTTCGGCTCATCGAGAATCAAAGCTGCCGAAGCCTGGGCCTCGCTGATCTGGCGCGCTGTCTCCTGTACCGTGGCGCTGGCCTCGACCATCACCGGATAGCGCGTCAGCAGTTTGCGCACCCGGGTGATCATCATGTCGTTGGCTTTCTTGTTGTGCGCTACGGCCGTTTCCAGCCTGGGGCGCTCCAGCTCGACGAAATCGGCAAAGTGCTCATCGGCTTCGCACAAACGCAAGAAAACGGCTTCCGGGAGGAAGTAGATCAGCGTGTCTTCCAGGGCGCGGGCAGGAAAATGTACGCGGTTGTTTCTCAGCAGGCTGAAGTGACCGAAGATATCCCCCTCGCCCAGGCGATTGTAGAGATCGCCCGTGCGCCGCCGGACCTCGACGGCGCCGCTACGGATGTAGCAAAGCTCATGCAGCTCCTGGTTGTACTGCAAGATCTCGGAGTCTGCCTGGAAGTAACCGACCTCGACCTGTCCGGCCACCTCGTCGAGCAGCTGGTCGCTGAGCGTTTCGAAAGGCGGGAAGCGCCCCATGTGCTGTCGAATCTCGAGCAGTTCCGCATCCATGTACTGTCGGACTCCAATACCGTTGCCGAAAACCGTCTTCCCCTAGGAAGAGTAAGGGCACACGTACGATAGACACAAGAAAGGCCACCCGAAGGCGGCCTTTCCCGATATCAGCTGGATTGCCGGTCGCTTACGACTGCTCGGCCATCTGCTGAACGCGCTGCATCAGCTCCGGATCCTGCTGGATGGCATGGCCGATGGCGTTGAAGGTATCCACATCGAGTCCGTTGTCCTCGACCACCTCGACCATGCGGTCGTTGGCTTCCATGCGCACTTCCTGCTGGGACTGCTCGTCTTCGGCCGCATGCAGGCGCTCGGTGTACTCCTGAGAAATCACAGCGATTTCCTGGGAGGCATCGGCAAACTGCTGAAGCTGATCATCGGAGAAGTCCTGAGCGGGTGCCTGCGCTTGCGGTTGGCCGGCCGGATCCTGGGCGGGATCTTGCTGAGCGTGCGCCTGAACGGTCATCAGCCCAGCGGCGAGAAGGGCGGCCGAAAACAGTGCAGTCATCCGTTGCATGAATACCTCCAAGGGTGTTGCTGTGAATGTAGGGGTTCTGACGAACGAGAGCGGACAGAGTTCACTTTTTTATGTTACGAAATGTTTTCGATGCAGATGACCGTGCCTAACATCGCCGTGTAAAAAGTTAACCTGCTAGCTTTCGTCCCCGCGAGCGACCGAGTATTGTCGATACCTGATCGATCACGCACAAGGACCCACCCTTCATGCCTAGCACTGCCAACACACGCCTCGATGCCGCGTTGCTGGCCAGCATGCCGATTCTGTTCGTCGCCCTGTGGAGTACCGGTTTCATTGGCGCCAAGTTCGGTCTGCCACATGCCGAACCCTTCACCTTTTTGTTCATCCGGTTCGTGATAACCCTCGCCCTGTTGATCCCCTTGATCAAGCTGATGGGAAGTGGCTGGCCGGCCGGCTGGCGCCTGAAGGGTCATATCGCCGTATCGGGACTGCTGGTGCACGGCGCCTATCTTGGCGGGGTCTTCTACGGCATCTATCTGGGCATGCCGGCCGGCCTTACCGCACTGCTGGTCGGCCTGCAGCCCCTGCTGACAGCGACCTTGGCGGGACCGCTGCTGGGCGAGCGCATCGGCGGCATACAGTGGTTGGGGCTGGGGTTGGGCCTGATGGGCATCACGCTGGTGCTGGGCAGCAAGCTCGACCCTGGCGTCGAGCTGTTCCAGGGCTTCGGTCTCAGCGCACTGGCCTGCGTCGTTGTCGCCTTGGCTGGCATTACGCTTGGCACGCTATATCAGAAGCGCTACTGCACCGGCATGCCGCTGCTCTCGGGCACGGTGGTGCAATATCTAGCGGCCGGAGTTCTGCTCGGCATCGGCGCCCTGTTGGTGGAAGAGCGGCACGTCGAGTGGACGCTTGCTTTCGTGCTGACGCTGGCCTGGCTGGTGTTGGTACTCTCTATCGCTGCGATTCTGCTGCTGATGGCCTTGATCCGGCGCGGCGAAGCCTCTCGCGTGGCCAGCCTCTTCTACCTCGTTCCTCCCGTCACGGCGCTGCAGGCCTGGTGGCTGTTCGACGAGCGCCTGCCCATGGCGGCTCTGGTGGGCATGGCTATCACCATCGTGGGCGTGGTACTCGCCGCACGCGGCCAGGCGCGACGCTAATCCAAGCCTGCTTCAGCCGGATGCCAGCTGTTCGAGGTAGCGCGACCCACCGAGGTTACGCATCTGCTGGCGGATCCACTGGCTGCGGCGTTCCACGTGCGGCCCCGGCCGGGCGGCATCCCAGGCCCTGGGGTTGGGCAGGATGGCCGCCAGTCGGCTGGCCTGAACTTCGTTGATACGATCGGCCGAGACGCCGAAATAGTGCTGTCCCGCCGCTTCCAGACCGAACACACCGTGGTCCCATTCGACGATGTTGAGATAAACCTCGAGAATCCGCTCCTTGGGCCACAGCGCCTCTATCAGCACGGTAAACCACGCTTCGAACCCCTTGCGCACCCAGCTGCGCCCGGTCCAGAGAAAGAGGTTCTTGGACGTCTGCTGACTGATCGTGCTGGCGCCCCGCAGCCTCGCTCCACTACGACTCGCCTCCCAGGCACGACGCATCTCGTCCACATCGAAACCGCGATGGATCGGGAAGCGCTGATCCTCGGCGGCAATCACCGCCAACTTGGCATGATCGGAAAGCTCCGCCCAAGGGCGCCACTGATGCTGTATGGACAGATTCTCGCCGCCCATCCAGGCTTCCACCTTGCGCTCGAGCATCACCATGGAGCCGTAGGCCGGCACGTGGCGCAACAGCATGACCAGCAGGATGGACAATACGACGAAGGCGGCCCCGGCAAGGGCCGCCCAACGCAGCGTACGATACAGCCAGAATCGGATCATGCACCACCCGAACGGGTGGCTCGTTCAACGCTTGTGCAAGTGCTCGGCATGGTAGCGAAGGTGCTCCTCGATGAACGTGGCGATGAAGAAGTAGCTGTGATCATACCCCGGCTGACGGCGCAGCGTCAGGGGGTGATCGTGTTCTTCACACACGGCTTCGAGCCGCTCGGGCTTGAGCTGCTCTTCGAGAAACTGATCCGCTTCACCCTGGTCGATGAACAGATGTTGGCTCGACGCTCCCTTGGCCACCAGCTCGCAGGCGTCGTACTGGGTCCAACTGCCGGGATCGTCACCCAGGTATTCACGAAACGCCTTGCGCCCCCACGGGCACTGAGTGGGGTTGACCACGGGTGAGAAGGCCGACACCGATCGGTAGTGTCCGGGCCGGCGCAAGGCCAGGATCAACGCACCGTGGCCGCCCATCGAGTGACCGCTGACGGCCTCACGACCGTTGACCGGAAAATGCTGACGTACTACCGAGGGCAACTCCTCGGTGACGTAGTCGTACATGCGGTAATGCTTTTTCCAGGGTTCCTGGGTGGCATTCACATAGAAGCCCGCCCCGGAACCGAAATCGTAGCTATCGTGCTCGCCCGGTAGATCGGTGCCACGCGGACTGGTATCGGGACAAATGATGGCGATACCGAGTTCGGCGGCGACACGATGCGCCCCGGCCTTCTGCATGAAGTTTTCGTCGTTACAGGTCAGCCCCGACAGCCACCACAGCAACGGTACGCGTTCGGTCTCGGCCTGGGGCGGCAGAAAGATGGCGAACTCCATTTCGCAATCCAAGGCCCGCGAACGATGCCGATAGCGCTTGTGCCAGCCGCCGAAGCTCTTGTTACTCGAGATGGGCTCGAGATTTTCGGTCATGGTCATCGTCGGTCTCCTCACGGTCGCGCCCGATGGCAGCGACCGGAACAACAAACATAGGTAGGGTTAGCAACTCCCTTGCGCAGCCCCGGCCATCTGACGCTCTGGGCTCTTTCAACCTTACCCATGATAATGAGCATGTGCCACCTGGCGCGGCTCGGGCGTCCGTCCAAAGCCCGGCGCCGGGCGCCTTTCAGCTATCGGCGCAGCACCGGGCGCCTTTCAAAAGCGAAGCACGGTACGGATGCTCTTGCCCTCGTGCAGCAGTTCGAACGCCTCGTTGATCTTCTCGAACGGCATCTCGTGGGTGATGAATTCGTCGATCT
>NZ_JBYCKL010000053.1:0-7783 GCF_057473365.1 Halomonas sp. TH-94 | reverse complement strand
ATAGAGCGGCTCGTCACCGCCGCGCACCAAGCGGGTATCGAAGCGCTGCTTGAAGAGGCCGTCAAACAGGGAAATCACGTCCTCTAGGCGATGGGTCACGGGTTCTCCATGCATGACAGAGTGTTAAGCCAGTATATGCGAGTCGATGACGCAGCGAAATCCAGCAGATGTTGCTAACATATTCCGTTTCCCTGGTGCACAGCCAGACTCTCATTACGCATGGAGCCCCCCTTGGCAACGTTCTTCACCGATCTGCTGAGAGTCAGCCGCACGGAGACGCGGCCCCTGGTACGACTGGCCCTTCCCATTTGTGGGGCTCAACTGGCCCAGGCCGGCATGAGCGTTGCCGACGTGATGATGACTGGGCGCCTGAGTGCCACCGATCTGGCCGCCGTCTCGGTGGGCTCCAGCCTGTGGCTGCCGCTGATGCTGTTCATGACCGGCACACTGATGGGCCTGACGCCCATCGTCGCTCATTTACTCGGAGCCGGCTCCACCGATCGCATTCGGCCGAGCGTGCACCAGGCACTATGGGTTGCTCTTGCCCTGGGCCTGGTATCGGCGTGGTTACTATGGTTCGCAGTCATGCCGATCTTTCACGCGATGGACGTTCCCTCGGAGGTCGCCCATCGCTCGGCGGCCTACCTCTCCGCCGTCGCCTTCGGCATGCCGGGCGTGGCGCTTTTTCAAGCGCTACGCGCCTTTTCAGACGGCATGAATCATACCCGCCCGGCACTGTGGATCAGTCTGGTGGGCCTTGGAGTCAACATTCCCAGTAATTTCGTGCTGATCTATGGCGGCGATGGGCTCACCGGCCTGTTCGGCGACTGGCTGCCGGCCTGGGTACAGGCTCTGCCGGCCATGGGCGCACTCGGCTGTGGCATCGCCACCGCGCTTTCCATGTGGGTCATGTGCCTGGCCATGATCCTCTACACCCGCCGCTCACGAGCCTATGGCAATGTCGAGCTCTGGCACTCCCCTGCCCCGCCACGCTGGCGTTTGATTGGGGAGCTGCTTCACGTCGGGGTCCCCATTGGCGTAGCGATCTTCGTCGAAGTCACGC
This sequence comes from Halomonas sp. TH-94, assembly GCF_057473365.1. Classification (NCBI taxonomy): domain Bacteria; kingdom Pseudomonadati; phylum Pseudomonadota; class Gammaproteobacteria; order Oceanospirillales; family Halomonadaceae; genus Halomonas; species Halomonas sp. TH-94. Next base: position 6,720 of record NZ_JBYCKL010000053.1, on the reverse strand, counting down.
TGTTCACCCTGATCTCGCTGTTCATCGCCAGCCTGGGGGAAGTGACGGTGGCCGCTCATCAGGTCGCCTTAAACTACACCTCCATTCTGTTCATGCTGCCATTGGCACTGAGCATGGCGTTGACCGTGAGGGTCGGCAACACCCTGGGGCAGGGCAAGGCCGAGCTCGCCCGCATGGTAGCCTGGAACGGTGTCCTGGTCTCGGTACTGATCGCACTGTTCAACAGCGCTCTGCTGTGGTTCACGGCAGAGCCGGTCATGGCGCTCTACACTCACGATACTGCCGTTCAGCGCCTGGCGCTTTCGCTGATCTTGCTGGCCATGCTCTATCAGATATCCGACTCGCTCCAGGTCAACCTTGCCGGCGCCCTGAGAGGCTACAAGGACACCCGCATCATCATGGTCATCACCCTCTTCGCCTACTGGGCGGTGGGCCTGGCCGGCGGCCACTGGTTGGGCACTCGCGGCGTTCCCGGTTGGAGCGAGCCACTCGGGGTACACGGCTACTGGATCGGCCTTATCGCAGGGCTTACCGTGGCGGCGATACTTCTGAGTGAGCGGCTGCGTCGCAGAGCCAAAGGAGTCGCGCATGGCAAGCAGGAAATTCCTCCGAACTGATCCGGGGCTATACCTGTCAGCCGTTCTGCTCATGCTGCTGTTGACGGGCTGCGGGGGCGGCGGCGAAGGCGAGGCCAAGCTGGTGGAGTATCAACGAGCATTGGCCGAGGCACTGGGGCAACCGCCCCCGGACCGCATCGACCCGTCCAATATCGGCGCCTTTCCCGAGCGCGCTGAGCGCCTCTTCGACATCGCCGAGACCCGAGAGGGCATGCGCAATGTCTATGCCCTGCGCGAGTGCGGTGTCACCTCGCTCGTGGCCGCTCGCAATAACCAGCTCGGGCGCGTGGCACCGCCCAGTCAGCAGTGGATCTATGAACTCGAACTCTGGCGGCGACTACATGGCTGCTGGGAAAGCGATGTACCTGCCGCGCTTTCTCCCGACGACCGCGAGCGTCTCGAGCGGCTGACGCGCATCAAGACCGAGCAACTCCCCAACGTCAGCTGGAACAGCCTGTTCGACTCAGAAGAGTGGGTGCGCAACTTTTCTCGTGCCAGCTCACCGCTGGCGCCTGGCGACACCCGTGGCATCGAAGCCCAACTCGAGGCCATTGGCTGGTTGCGACAAGCCACTCTCAATCAGTTCAACCCCGAATGGCGGCATGAATCGAGCACGCTGGAAAACCATCTTAAATCACTGCGCAGCCGGCCCTTCACGGCAGAACTATTGCGCGCCCTCATGCTCGCCGAGCAGCGTCTGAATGAAGCGAACCAGCTTCTCATCGCCAGTCTCGAGTCTCAGCAAGGCTGCACATACCTTGCCTCGCCACCGAGCACCTTGAACTCGCGCCTCTCCACCATGGATGCCTTCGCGTGGCTTGCCTACCTCGAAACCCTGGCCACACGGTGGCTGAAGGCAATCGATGCCCTGCTCGAAAGCCACGTTCCTGCTCCCGACGCGGTCGCGGTGTATCGTAGCCACTGGCTCTCATTGAAGAATCCCGACGCTCCCTTGCCTGCCCTGCGACAAGCTCGTGGCGAACATGAGGACCTCTGGCAGGCCCTGATCGCACGATGCTCGTGAAAAAGCTGTCGCCAGGCTTAACTTATATGGCGACTCTGTGATATTGGTGATGCAAGAAGGTAGGAGTCGATCCCGTCAGCCTTGCCGCAGCCGTGACCTTTCCGCTCGGCCCATGCAGAATCTGGAGGGAGAAACATGGGTATGTCACTGTCACCCCGCCCTGCCCGGGTCATCGACCTGGAAACGATGCGCCAGAAGCTCCAGGCCAGACGACGCCTGGTTCGCCTCTCCCCCGAGCTTGATGGCCTCGAGATGGTGTACAGCCTCGCTTCGGACCCGGACTCCCTCTACGGCATGCCCATCCTCGCCTGGGGGCTGCGCGAAGATGGCGATGTCGTCGGACTGGTGCCCTGGATGGAAACGTTGACCCCCTGCCACCAGCTTGACGATCCCGATCATGGCTGCTTCGTCGGCTACCGCGATCCCGAGACCGAAGAGCTGCTTGACGGCCCCCCGCCCCACAAGGCCTGCGAACTCGAGCATGCCGCCGCCTATTTCGATTACGAAGAGACGCGCGACATCACGCTCATCCAGCAGATCCCCGACACCCAGGGCACTCACGCCCTGTGCATCGACGACGACAGTCGCCCTTGGCAGCTAAAGCAGGTATTCGGCTGGCGTCTTTACAGCGACGGTCACGTGGACGCACTGCTGGCGGACGAATCCCTTATCGACACCACGCCGATCCTGCCCGGTGACGCCTGCCTCTATCCTGGACGCAGCCGCCACCGAATGGTCTATTTCTTCCAGCGCAGCATCGCCAACCGTATCCGCGAACAGGACCCCGGCACCCTGGAGGCCCTGGCGCTGATGGTCATGCCTCAATCCACCCCGCCGACAGCCGACTAAGCGCTAGCCGAGTGGGCCAGATGGGGTGGCAGTACATCAGCCTAAACGGATAAAGTAGACGTAGTGACCATCCGACTCCTCCTGGGCCATCAGCTCGTGGCCCAGGAAGCTACAGAACTTGGGCACGTCACGGGTTGTCGCTGGGTCCGTCGCCACCACCTTGAGGATCTCTCCAGGACTCATGTCACGCACCTTGTTGTGCATCAGCATGATGGGTTCCGGACAGTAGAGACCGGTCGTGTCAAGCTCGACCTGATGGGCGGGCTGCGAGTCGGCGGTATTCGTCATCGATCGACCTCGGCGTGGGGAACTGCTAGATGATAAAGATCATAATCGAACGACGCATCATGCCTGGCCTAGAAGAGGAGTACGAGGAGGCCGCACGGGAAGCCATGCGATTTTCTCTCGGTGCCAGAGGCTTCGTGGGCGGCGAGACGCTGGTCGAACGAGGCCGCAGCGATCGTCGGCTGATGATCGTCAAATGGCGCGACTTGAACGCCTGGCACGAATGGTACACCAGCGAGGAGCGCTCCAGGGTAATGCAGCGCATTCTACCGCTGCTGACCGAGGACGAAACCATCCGCATCTACGAGCCGTCGTACTGACGCTTCAGCCACACTACGCTGCTACAGTCAATCCAGCAGCCTGACATGCACCGTGACCTCTTCCCTATCATGATAGAGATGCCGGCAGCGCCGCGTGGCGCGAACGCCGGCATCTTGCAACGCTTCATCCAGCAGGGCCAGGCAGCGCTCCACCTCTTCCCAGCGTCGCTTCATCGGCAGCTTGAGGTTGAAAACCGCCTCTCGACACCAGCGCTTCACCAGCCAGCGCTGAATCATCGCCGTGACGCGAGACGGCTTGTCGACGATATCGCATACCAGCCAATCCAGCCGATGCGGCGGCTCCCAGACGAAGCCGTCTTCCTGCAAATGCTCGACCATGCCCGTGGCCATCAGATCGCCCTTCATGGGGCCATTGTCAATGGCGTAGACATGCATGCCTCGGCTTACCAGCTGCCAGGTCCATCCCCCTGGTGCAGCTCCCAGATCGGCGGCCTGCATGCCCTGAGCCAGACGGCTCTCCCATTCGTCTCGAGGGATGAACTCATGCCAGGCTTCCTCGAGCTTTAGCGTCGAGCGACTTGGCGCCGCATGAGGGAAACGCAACCGCCGAATGCCGCCTGGAAGTTCGCTGCGATTACCGGGGAAACTCATGCCCAGTTGCACGCTATTTCCATCCATCCAGAACAGATGCAAGCGTCGCCCAGCGGCTTTACGACGCAGCGCACCGCGCTTGCGCAAACCCGATTCGAGCGGTCGCGTGAGCGCCTTGATCAGCCCCGACAAGGCCTTGCCATCGTTGGTATCGGGCGTCTCATGCCAGATCGCATCGAAGCTCCAGCCGCTCGCGACTACCTGCGACAGGATAGGCGACAGCCTGTCGTCCCGGCTCAGGTGCAAGGCGGGCAACGCCACCAGACTCTGCCGCGCAAAGACGAGTCGGTCGAACGCCAACTGACGATGCAGCTCGTTGGCTGGGCGCGATTCGTTGACCATGAAACGGACGAAACCCGACTGCGGCGTGAATTCAGCCTTGGCCTGCCAGTCCAGGCGATGACCAAGAGCCGTTAGCTCTGCCCCCAGGTCATGCTCAAAGCCGGGGCGGCAATAGAAGAGCAACTGGTCCGGCACGAGCCCCTCTCCCTTTTCAGACATCTCCCACCCTCCCGGCTGAGTGACCGGCGCACGGAACCCGGTATGAAACAGGACACAAGGCGTTCATTGAGGCTCGACCCTCTCGGACAGGTAGCGAGGAGGAAACAGGCCATTTGCGAAGGCATCCGGCATCGATCTCAACCCAGTCGCGATGAGGGAAAGTGCGGACAAGAGTAGCTGGGCTCAAGGGTTCGCTCCGGCAGATTACGAGCTGCCAATGGTATCAGCCCAGCCCAGCGCTGTCGGCATAGGCATATCGTTTAAAATACGTTTGTGAAAAATCATTAATGCATGGTATTGGTGCACGGTTTTTTGCCATTTAAAAGCGATTTCGACTCATATCAATGTCTAATCCCGACATAGCCTATGCAATTGCTGCATATTGGTGCATTGAATTATAGTGGCTGCATCTCTTATCCATCAGGACATCGACATGACTTACGTGCACGACACCCTCGAAGGTCTCAGCAAGAGCAGCCCAGCCCAGAGCGAGTTTTATCAGGCCGCTGAAGAAGTCCTCGAATGCCTGCGGCCTCTGCTCGAGACGGTGCCCCGTTATCATCAGCACAGCATCATCGAGCGCATCGTCGAGCCCGAGCGTCAGGTCATGTTCCGAGTAAGCTGGGTCGACGACGCCGGCAAGGTACAGGTCAACAAGGGTTACCGTGTTCAGTTCAATTCGGCCCTGGGCCCCTACAAGGGCGGCCTGCGCTTTCACCCCAGCGTGAACGCCAGCATCATCAAGTTCCTGGGCTTCGAACAGATCTTCAAGAACGCCTTGACCGGGCTGCCTATCGGCGGTGGGAAAGGCGGCTCCAACTTCGATCCGAAGGGCAAATCCGACGCCGAGATCATGCGCTTCTGCCAATCGTTCATGAATGAGCTCTATCGCCATATCGGCGCGACCATTGACGTACCCGCCGGCGACATAGGCGTTGGCGCCAGAGAGATCGGCTATATGTACGGCCAATACAAGCGACTCACCGGTAGTTACGAAGGCGTGTTTACCGGCAAAGGTCTGAACTGGGGCGGCTCACTCGGTCGTAAGGAGGCCACCGGTTACGGCGCGGTCTATTTCGCCCAGAACATGCTCGAGGCACGCAGCGACAGCATCCTGGGCAAGACTTGCCTGGTGTCAGGGGCCGGCAACGTGGCCATCTACACCATCGAGAAGCTATACCAGCTGGGCGCTCGCCCCGTGACCTGCTCGGACTCTCGCGGCACCGTGCACCATCCGGAAGGCATCGATCTCGATACGCTCAAGCTGCTCAAGGAGGTCAAGCGGACTTCACTGCGTGAATACGTCGAGTACCATCCTGAGGCAACGTACATCGATGCTCAGGACTACCCCAGCGATGGCCATGCCGTATGGCGTATCAAGGGCGACGTGGCCTTCCCCAGTGCGACACAGAACGAAGTGACCGAGGCCGATGCGGTCGCCCTGCTAGGCAATGGCGTGCACTGCATAAGCGAAGGCTCGAACATGTCCTCCACCGCCAGCGCCGTGGACCGCTTTCTCGAAGCCAGGATCGCTTATGGCCCCGGCAAGGCTGCCAATGCTGGCGGCGTTGCCACCAGCCAGCTCGAGATGGCTCAGAACAGCAGTATGCAGCAGTGGACCATGGAAAAGGTGGATACCAAACTGCAGGCCATCATGGCGGATATTCATCAGCAGTGTGCCACCACCGCCGCGGAGTTCGGGGAGCCCACCAACCTGGTGCTAGGTGCGAATATCGCCGGCTTCCGCAAGGTAGCCGATGCCATGATCGACCAGGGCGTCGTGTAAACGAGGCACATTAGCCTTACCACAAGCAAAGCGGTCGCCCCCCGGCTCTGACAAGCCGGGGGTTTTGCTCGCTATATACCATGACTCCGCACGCCAGCTGTGGCCATCTATGCCGCCAACTTCAACCCCACCAGCCCGGCGAGGATCAGCACGAGGCTGAGCAGGCGCAGAGGCGAGGCACTATCGCCATAGATGAGGATGCCCAGCAGCACTGTGCCGATCGCTCCAATTCCCACCCATATGGCATATGCAGTGCCCACGGGAAGCACCTTCATGGCCTGTGCCAGCAAATAGAAACTGCCCACCATGGCTACGATCGTAAATATGCTGGGGAGCGGACGCGAAAATCCTTCCGACGCCTTTAGGCCCAGGGCCCAGGCAACCTCAAGCAGACCCGCCACAAACAACAGAAACCAAGCCATAGCCCTCATCCATAGTCGGCCGAGGTCGTCCTCGGATCAATGTATGTGCATCGGGTCGTCCCGCTCACGACTGGCGCTGACATTCTGACATGCCTCAAACGACGACACCCAGCCACTTTCGAGGCTGGGTGTTTAAATAAATGCCTGACACTGCGGACCGGCCCCGGCCCATAACCATGAAAAAGACCATGAAAAAACCCCGAGCTCTTAGGAACTCGGGGTTTTTGGAATAGATGCCTGACGATGACCTACTCTCGCATGGGGAGGCCCCACACTACCATCGGCGCTGAGTGGTTTCACTGCT
>NZ_JBYCKL010000052.1:0-11754 GCF_057473365.1 Halomonas sp. TH-94 | reverse complement strand
TGGTAGATAGTTGCCGTCGGGGCCGAAGTGGTTGTAGACCACATCGAGGAATACCATCAGGCCGAGGCCGTGAGCATCGTCGATGAAGGCCTTGAGCGCATCCGGGGCGCCGTAGGCTTCATCCACGGCGTAGGGAAGCACGCCGTCGTAGCCCCAGTTGCGCTTGCCCGGAAACGCTGCCACCGGCATCAGCTCGACTGCCGTGACGCCGAGTTCGGCCAGGTAGGGCAGCAGTTCTCGCGCCCCTGCCAGTCCGCCCATGGAGCCCAGGTGGACCTCGTAGAGCACGGTTTCATGCCAGGGCCGGCCTCGCCAGTCGGCATGCCGCCAGGGGTGCTGGTAGGGGTCGATCACCAGGCTCGGACCGTCGATGCCGCCCTCTTGGGCGCGGGAAGCGGGGTCGGGCACCGAGATGCCCTCGGGCGCATCGTCGAGGTAGACACGAAAGCGGTAGCGGGCGCCATGATCGCAGCGTGCCTCACCGATGAAGCGGCCCTCGCCGGCATGGGTCATGGTGAGGGGCTTCAAGCCTTCCACCTCCAGATCGACCCGGCCGGCGCTCGGCGCCCAGAGCGAAAAGCTTGTCCACTGCGGCCCCAGGACCTGTGCGCCGAAACCGTATTGGAAACGCTGCGCTTCATTCATCCTGCTGCTCGTGCCTCCAAGCCTGTCGCAGCGCAAGCCTGCTGATAGAGCTGCGTGTAGGGAGCGATCGACTGGCGCCAGTGATAACGTCCGGTCATGGCGGCCCGGCGCATGGCGTAGAACAGCTCGGTGGAGTGATAGACCGAAAAGGCCTGCTGAACCGACTGCATGAAGCTCGATAGTCTGACCCCATCGAACAGGAAGCCGGTGACACCGTCCTCGATGGTATCGGCGAGTCCACCGGTACGGTGCGCAATGGGCAGCGAACCGAAGCGCTGGGCATACATCTGACTGAGTCCGCAGGGCTCGAAGCGCGACGGCATCAGCAGGAAGTCGCTACCGGCGTAAATGCAGCGGGCCTCATCTTCTTCAAAGCCGATATAGGTGCCGATGGCGCCTGGATAACGTTCGGCCAGGCGGTTCAGCTGCGCTTCGACACGACGCTCGCCGCTGCCCATGAAGACTATCTGCCCACCCGCCTGGATGATGCTCGGGGCCGCCTCTATGACCAGGTCGACCCCTTTCTGGTGCACCATGCGCGAAATCATGGCGAACAGCGGTCCCGCGCTGGGGGCCAGACCGAAGCGATGGCGAACATAGTCGGCATTGGCGCGCTTGCCTCGCCAATCATTGGCCGAGAAGGCCTGCACCAGGTGGGCGTCGGTGCGCGGATCCCAGGAGTCGTCGATGCCGTTGGGAATACCACTGAGCTTGCCTTGCTCCGCCTTGCAGCGCAGCAGGCCGTCCAGACCACAGCCGAACTCCGGCGTCGTGATTTCCTGGGCATAGGTTGCGCTGACCGTGGTGACATGCGAGGCGTAAACGATCCCGGCCTTCATGAACGAGAACTTGCCGTAGTACTCGACCCCCTCGATGTGGAAGGCGCTCTCGGGAACTCCCAGGGCCGTGCAGCGGCTTCTATCATAGAGCCCCTGGTAGGCCAGATTGTGGATGGTGTATACGCTGGGAACGTTGATCTTCCGCCAGTGCAGGTAGGCGGGTGCCAGGCCGCATGCCCAGTCGTTGAGGTGCAGGAGCTGCGGCTGCCAGTCGAGCCCGGCGCGACCGGCAGCGATCTCGGCAGCAGCCAGCGACAGCCTGGCAAAGCGTATGTCGTTGTCATCCCAGCCGTTTCCGCCGTAGCCACCCGGTCCGGTACCATAAGGGCCGCCTTCACGCTCATACAGCTCGGGGCAGAGCAGTACGTAGATCACCATGCCATCGGCACAGGTAAGCTCGCCTATCTCACAGGCCGGCAGTTCGGCGTGGGCCGGGAGTTGGCCGACGCGGCGGAGTTCAAGCCCCGAGTGGTGCACCTCTCGGTAGCCTGGAATGAGGATGCGAATGTCGTGATGGCACGCCAGCGCACGAGGAAGTGCCGAAGAAACGTCACCAAGCCCGCCCACCTTGACGAAATCCGCAATTTCGGGGGTAACGAACAGCACCCGCTGCGATGGATGTGAGCCATCGTCTCCCCGCTTGGGAGGAGTCACGTCCCGCCTGGTTCGCAGGGCATCGTTGAGTGTGATATCAGCCAACGTCGAAGTGATCGCACGACTTCGACGGGCCACGGCTGCATCGGAACCGATACCCTTCAGTGCCACATTGCCCATGATGACAACCCTCCTTGTTGTGGCATGGCCAGACAATGCTATACACAGCGATCTTTCCGGTATGAGCCGTATCCTTGACCTTTACCGACGGAAAGCGATGTCTCTTATTTGTCTAGTTATAGACTATTGAAGCTATCTTTGTTGGATGGAAAAAGCACTAACCTATGTCAAGTCCTCATGAAATGGATGGTTTCCGGGCTCTCATTCGAAATGCGTCTTTCGTTATAGGTGGTTTTTTTAAATTATTGAAATGATTGATGGCTCTGCGATACGACACAACCCGAAAAGCTGAGTCACATTGGCAATGTACGCATGCAGTCTTTCTACGGTCATGTAATTATTTGTGCGGAAAGATAGATGGTTGTTATCCGATTGCTGTGGATTTGTATGTTGGTTGTTCGTCATTAAAATACTAATACCTGTTTCGACAAGAACCCATTAAAAAGTGTTAGAGCGCTCTTGGGTAGAATCAAGGAAGTTCGCGCCCAGTTTTCAAGTATCGGTTCAATGATTCAATTCGATAACCCGGCCGCCCGCGTCTTCGGCATCCTCGCGATCATGCGTTACCAGAAGGCTGGGCAGGCCTGCTTCGCGCAGCCTGTCGAAGACCAGCCGGCGCATTTCGTGGCGTCGCTGCCTGTCGAGCTTCGAGAAGGGCTCATCGAGCAGCACGGCACGAGGCTCGGAGAGCAATAGGCGCATCAGTGCCACTCGCGCCTTCTGGCCTCCGGAAAGGGTGGCCGGGTCGCGGGGCCCGAAGCCGGCAAGGCCGACCTGCGCCAGCGCCGTCTCAACCCGTGCGGCCTTGTCGGGCGTGGTAGGCGGCATGCCGAAGCGCAGGTTGCCGGCCACCGAAAGGTGCGGGAACAGCAGTGGGTCCTGGAACAGCAGTCCAATGCCGCGACGCTCCGCCGGTAGCCGGGTGATGTCGCGCTCGTCAAGCAGTACCCGGCCGGTGGCCTGGAAGGCGGGGGCCAGAAATCCGGCCAGGTAGGCCAGCAACGTCGATTTCCCCGCTCCTGACGGCCCCATCACGGTTACCACCTCACCGGGTCCGATCTCGGCATCGAGCTTGAGCAGCGGGCTGCCTTTCAATCCGATGCGGACATCGTCCAGCACCAGGCGGTGGCCTGCATTCATGGTGACCCCCTCATGTCGCGTCGATTTCTCCAGAGCAGCCGTGGCAGCCCCACGGCGATGATGAAACCTGCCAGCGGCAGGATGGCCTGAACCATCGCCCACACGCCGATCACCCGGCGATTGCCTCCGGCGGCCAGTGATACCGCCTCGGTGGTCACTGTCGGCACTCGGCCGGCACCGAGCAGCTGGGTGGGCAGGTACTGGCCGATGCTGACGGCCAGACCCACGGCGACTGCGGTGAGCATCGGCGCCAGCAGCATCGGTAGTCGCACCCGCCAGAAGATGCCGTTGCGCGAAGCACCGAGACTCAGTGCCAGCTGTGACCAGCGCGGATCGAAGCGACGATAGGCCTCCGACAACGACAGGAACACATAGGGCAGCACGAACAGCAGATGGCCGAAGATTACCAGCGCATGGGTGGGGCGTGTGCCCAGCGACTCCATGACCACCACCAGCCCGAAAAGGAAGGCGATCTGCGGCACGATCAGTGGCAGATAGAGCAACCCCAGCGCCGAAAACACGCGGCTTTGTGCCGGATGGCGTCCCGTGCGCTGTTCGTTCTCCAGTGCTGCCAGTGTCAGCGCCAGTGCCATGAGCGTGGCGATGGTCGCGATCAGCACCGTCGAGGTCACCGGTCCCGACAGGGTGGGCAGGACTCGTAGCCAGTGAGCGCTGGTGAACCCTTGGGGAAGGGTATCGGGAAAACGCCAGAAGCCGGCGACAGAATTGAGCGCCAGGCTGGCGATCCCCACGAATGCGATGAGAGTGGCGAGCATTATCAACCCTTTGCCTGCCAGTCGCAGCGGCCGTTCGCCTTTTCCGCGTCCCCCATGAACGAGCCATTTACTCCCTAGCCAGGCGACCAAGCGCTCCAGACACCACCAGGCGAGAAGCGCCGAGGCCGTGATGCCGAGCTGCAGTACGGCGCCGGCCGAAGCCATGAAGCGTCGGTTCAGGTCGGGATTGTTGAACCAGGTGAGGATCGATACCGCCAGCGTCGGCGGCAGGGTAGGGCCGAGTATCAGCGCCACGTCGACCACCGAGGTGGCGTAGGCAATGACAGCGAAGACCGGCAGACGAATCAGCGGATAGAGCGCCGGCAGCACGACCTTGAGCCAGGCGATCGTGGGACGATAGCCCAATGAACGGGCCATGGCCACGCGCCGTTCAGGGTCGAGCTGGGGCAGGGCTGCGAGGCCCATCAGCAGCAGGAACGGGATCTCCTTGATCACCAGGCCGGCCATCAGCGAAAGCCCCCAGGGGTCCTGAACGATCAGCGCATCGGGCGGACGCTCCCAGCCGCTCAGCTCCGGCGAGATCAGCCGGGCCAACAGCCCGGAGGGCGCGATCAGAAAGGCCAGGCCGAAAGCTGCGGCGGCATGGGGGATCGACAGCAGCGGCGAGACCATTCGCCGAATCCAGCGATCCAGCCGACTGCCCGATACCCCGGCCAGGAACAGCAGCACCACGGCGAGCGATATGGCGGTGGTGGCCAGGCCGCTGGCGAAACTGACCCCCACTGAACGGGCCAGACCGGGCTGGGCGAAGAGTTGGCGCCAGGGGTCCAGGCTGAACGCATGCCCGCCCAGTGCCGGCAGGTAACCGAATGCCGGCAGCAGCGCCATGACGAGCCCGGCAAGAATCGGACCGACCAGCAGCGTGACGATCAACACTGGGGCAAGACGTAGCATCAGAGCCTGGCACCTTTCGTCAGGTGTGGCCGATGATCAGTGCTCGCTGTCATTTTCTTGCTTCCTAACGCCCGACATAGCGCGCCTGCCAGGCTTCCTGCAGTGCCGTCATCCAGCTCGGGTGTGGCTCCGGCAAGGTCTCGGTCAGCGCCTCCGGTGGCAGCAGGGCAGGGTTGTCGCGTTCCTGCTCGAAGAGCGAGCGGGTCTCGGCGTCGAGGCGCGTCACGTCGAGTACGGTGGGGTCGCCCCATACCGAGATGTCCTGCTTGTGTGCCTGGGCCTCGGGGGAGAGCAGAAAATTGGCCACGGCCATGGCGCCTGCACTACGTGGGGAGTTGAACGGGATGGCGACGAAATGCACGTTGCCCAGGGTGCCGCCGTCGAGCACGTAGCTGCGGGTCGACTCGGGCAGCTCGAAGTCGTCCACGGCGGCAGCCGGTTCCGCCGGATTGAAAGTGTAGGCTAGAGCTATGTCGCCATCGGCCATCAGGCGTCGCATTTCGGGACCGTTGGCGGGGAACTGCCGGCCGCTGCGCCACAGGTGCGGGTGCAAGGTGTCGAGATACTTCCACAGCGGTGCCGTGACGGACTCGAAGTCGCTCTGCGCCACTGGCTCATAGAGGGCATCGCTATCGTCGGCCAGGGCGATGAGTGCCTGCTTGAGAAAGGTGCTGCCGAGGAAGTCGGGAATGCGCGGGTAGGTGAAGCGCCCCGGGTTGGCTTCGGCCCAGTCGAGCAGGTCAGCCATACTGCGCGGCGGTGCTTCTCCAAGCTCGGCAGCGTCGTAATAGAAGGTGAGCTGTGCCTTGCCCCAAGGCGACTCATAGCCTTCCGTGGGCAGCGTGAAGTCGGTCACCACCTCGGGATTGTGTTCGGGAAACGTCAGGGCGAAGTTGGGCAGTAGCTCGGCGAATGGACCGAACAGCAGATCGTTCTCTTTCATGGCGGCGAAGTTCTCGCCGTTGAGCCAGATCAGATCGATGCTACCGTCGTTTTGGTTGCCTGCGCTGCGTTCGGCCAGGACCCGGGAGACGGCGGCGCCGGTGTCATCGATCTTGACGTGCACGAGCTCGATCTCATGCTCGTCCCGAACCCGCCGCTTCACCCACTCGATGTAGTCGTTGACCCGCGTATCCCCCGCCCAGGCGTGCCAGTAGACGCTCTGGCCACGAGCTTCGTCGACGACCTGCTGCCATGGGCCGGCCACTGCCGGAAGCGATATGCTCAATGAGAGGGCTATGGCGGAGACTAAAGGGCGAGTCCGCATCGTCGATAACTCCTGCGCTGGCCAGGTGGCGGGTTCGGCTTTCTCGGTTCTGCCTGCTAACCTGATTTCAGAAGGTGCTGAAACAGCAGCCGGTCTACCAAGCATACCCTCATCACGACTCGAGGAAAGGTCATCATGAGCGTGCGCCGTGTCGCCTTCTTTCGTCGCCTTGTGCTGTGGCTCAGCCTGTTTTTCCTGCTGGCAGGTAGTGGCCTGCTGGCGTGGCAGAGTCAGGCCCAGGAGAGCGAGCGCATCGCCCTGGTCATGACGGTGGATGGGGCCATAGGACCGGCCACGGGCGACTACTTCGAGCGTGGCTTGCGCCAGGCGGCTGAACGCGATGTCGAACTGGTGATCGTGCAAATGGACACCCCGGGCGGGCTCGATGCCACCATGCGTAGCATGATCCGCGCCATGCTCTCCTCGCCGGTTCCCGTGGCTATTTATGTTTCTCCCAGCGGGGCACGTGCCGCCAGCGCAGGCACCTATCTGCTCTACGGCAGCCATGTGGCCGCCATGGCCCCTTCGACGCATCTGGGCTCCGCCACACCCGTGCAAATGGGGGGCGGCTTTCCCGGCATGGACGACGGCGAGGAAGGTGATGCCAGGTCCGAGGAGCGCAACGGCGGGGAGGCCGATGGCGAGGCCGAACCGGCAGCCGATGGAGCCAACGAAGAAGCAGCGAATGGCGAAGACCCGGAACCGGCCGACACACGCCGCCGCGGCGAAACCGCCATGGAGCGTAAGGTTCTGGAGGATGCGGTCTATTACATCCGCGGGCTGGCCGAGCGGCATGATCGCAACGCCGATTGGGCAGAGGAAGCGGTACGTGAGGCAGTCAATCTGACCTCGCGTGAGGCGCTCGAGCTCAACGTGATCGATGTCGTCGCCAGTGACATCGATGACCTGCTGGCGCAGATCGACGGTCGCGAGGTGGTGATGGAGCGAGGCGAGCGTACTCTCGACACCGCCAACTTAACCGTCGAGCGCTTCGATCCCGACTGGCGCACCCAGTTCCTGCAGGTGATCACGAACCCCAACGTGGCCTACTTCCTGATGATCATCGGCTTCTACGGTCTGATCTTCGAGCTCTCGAATCCGGGCGCCCTGGTGCCGGGCACCATCGGTGTGATTTCACTGCTGCTCGCTCTGTTCGCCTTTCAACTGCTGCCGATCAACTATGCCGGTCTGGCACTGGTCGTGGTGGGGCTCGCGCTCATCGTCGGTGAGGCGTTGATGCCGAGCTTCGGCATTCTCGGTATGGGCGGGATCGTTGCCTTCGTCATCGGCTCGGTAATGCTGATGGACTCCGATCAACTGGCCGTCTCGCTACCCATGATCGGCGGTGTTGCACTGGTGGCGGCAGGGCTCATGCTGTGGGTGATGGTTCGCTTTACCGGGCTTCGCCGCCGCCCGGCTCGCATTGGCCATGAGCATATGATCGGCAGCTTGGGCGTGGCGGCAGAGGATTTTCGCAACGAAGGCCATGTGCGCCTGAAAGGCGAGCGCTGGAATGCCCGCAGCAGCGCTGCGCTACGCCGAGGTCAGCAGGTTCGCGTAGTGGCAGTCGAGGGGCTTACGCTCAAGGTCGAGCCGACCAATCGGCCTCCATCCACAACGGAGTGATCGATACACCCAGGAGAAGTGCTAATGATGCTCGAATACTTTGTTCCGGTAGTGCTGGTATTGATGCTACTCGCCGCGTCGATTCGCATCTTGCCGGAGTACAAACGCGGCGTGATTTTCTTTCTCGGTCGTTTTCAGGCGGTCAAGGGGCCGGGGCTCATCATTGTCCTACCTGGCATCCAGCAGATGAACGTGGTGGATCTACGTGTGATTACCATGGACGTGCCGGAACAGGACGTCATCTCCCAGGACAACGTCACGGTAAAGGTCAATGCAGTGCTCTACTTTCGCGTGGTCGATCCCGAAAAGGCGATCATCCAGGTGGAGAATTTCACCGTCGCGACCAGTCAGCTGGCTCAGACCACGCTTCGCTCGGTGTTGGGCAAGCACGATCTCGACGAGATGCTCTCTGAGCGGGACAAGCTCAACGATGACATCCAGGAGATCATCGATGCCCAGACCGAGCAGTGGGGTATCAAGGTGTCCAACGTCGAGATCAAGCACGTCGATCTCAACGAGAGCATGATCCGCGCCATTGCCCGCCAGGCCGAGGCCGAGCGCGAGCGTCGTGCCAAGGTGATACACGCTGAAGGCGAGCTGCAGGCGTCCAAGAAGCTGGTCGAGGCGGCCAACGTCATGGCCGAGAATTCCGCTGCGCTGCAACTGCGCTATCTGCAAACCATGAGTGACATGAGCAACAAGAATGCTTCGACCATCTTCTTCCCGTTACCGATGGACATCATGGAGGCTTTCCGGCATCTCAAGGCGTCCCCGGCAGCCAAGGCGAGAGATGAAGCGAGAGAGGCGGCGACTGGCCGGCCCGATGACCTGGGAGAGGGGTGAAGTATTGGTGCCATGCAGCTCGGGCATGGCATGCTGAGGCGACCTGACTGACCCGAGGTCGCCTTGTTCCACTCACTTGCTCATCGCCAGCAGGGTCTGCTGCTGACCGGCGGCGGCGCGCTGATCATTTCGCCAGATGCGCTGATGATCAAGCTGATCGGCCTGCCCGACAGTGAGATCCTGCTGTGGCGTGGGCTGCTCACTGCGCTGGGGTTCCTCATCATCATGCTGGTTCGCCACGGCGCAGGCACCTTTGCCGCCTATCGCCGCTGCGGCTGGACCGGGCTCGGCGTGGCGCTGCTGTTCAGCCTATCCACCTTCGGTTTCGTACTCGGCAATCAATACACCAAAGGCGGCAACGTACTGATGATCCTGGCCGGGGCGCCACTCATCGCTGCGCTGCTCTCCAGACTGTTTCTCGGCGAGCGGCTGCCACGGCGCACCTGGCTTGCCATTTGGCTGTGTCTGCTCGGGACCTCACTGATCGTGCTGGACGATGCCGGAGCGGGCTCTTGGATCGGCAACGGCTTTGCCTTGTTGGCGGCAACGGCGCTGGCGGCCAACTTCACCCTCTGCCGTACCCGTCCAGGCGTCGACATGAGCCCCATGCTGACGTTCTCCGGATTGATGGTGGCCGCGACGGCGGCTCTGTTCGCTCTGGTCGGCGACGGCATTGCGCCGCCGCCAGCGGGCAGTTTGCTGTTGCTGGGCCTGCTGTGTCTGGTTCTGCTGCCCCTGGGTTTCACTCTGATACAGCGCGGCCCGCTTTATCTGCCTGCCGCCGAGGTGGGGTTGTTGATGCTGCTTGAGGTCGTGGTGGGAACGCTGTGGGTATGGTGGATCCTTGCCGAACGCCCGGCACCAGTGGCGCTTTTGGGAGGCAGTCTGATACTCGGCACCCTGCTGACCAAGGGGCTTTACGAGCGTCGCATCGAGCGGCGTCTCAGCGCTTGAGGTGCAGCGCTGCATCGACTCTGCTAAAATGCGCCCCTCTTTTCGGAACGTCGGCACGCAATCGTGCCCCGGCGAGCCGACTGACCTGAACTTGGACCCAACGCAACATGCTGACTCCTCTGACCGGGCTGGCCACTCCGCCCTAGCGTTCCCTCTCCTCGGGTGATGCCGTCCTCGGCACACCACCGCTCGACATCGTGATGATGTTCCGGGCTGCTTGACCTGTTTTCTTTCACGCCGATTTCGCAACGCTCATTCGACTGTGTCTCTTGGACGCCGGTCTCCGTAAACGTGTGACTTGACCCCTGATCCGCCACAGGCTTGGCCCTGTCGGCATGACACTTCAACCACTGGACCAAAGAATGTTCCGATCCATCAAGCAAGAGTGGTTCTCCAATATCAAGGGCGACACCCTCGCCGGCATCGTGGTCGCGCTGGCCCTGATTCCCGAGGCAATCGCCTTCTCCATCATTGCCGGCGTCGACCCCAAGGTCGGGCTATACGCCTCCTTCTGCATCGCCGTGATCATTGCCTTCACCGGCGGGCGCCCGGGTATGATTTCCGCCGCCACCGGGGCCATGGCACTATTGATGGTTACCCTGGTGCGCGACCACGGCCTCGAGTACCTGCTCGCCGCGACCCTGCTCACCGGCGTACTTCAGATCGCTGCCGGTTATCTGAAATTGGCCGAGCTGATGCGCTTCGTCTCGCGCTCGGTGGTCACCGGCTTCGTCAACGCGCTAGCGATCCTGATCTTCATGGCTCAGCTGCCCGAACTCACCGGCGTGACCTGGCACGTCTATGCCATGACCATCGCCGGGCTCGGGATCATCTATCTCTTCCCCTATGTACCCAAGATCGGCAAGACGATTCCCTCGCCGCTGGTGTGCATCGTGGTGCTCACCGCCGTCTACCTGCTCTCCGGCATGGACATTCGCAGCGTTGGCGACATGGGCGAGCTGCCCGATACCCTGCCGGTGTTCCTGTGGCCCGACGTGCCGCTCAATCTCGAGACGCTGTGGATCATCCTGCCGACCTCCGTCATGCTCACCGTGGTGGGCCTGCTGGAGTCGATGATGACCGCTACCATCGTCGACGACCTGACCGACACGCCGAGCGACAAGAACCGCGAGTGCAAGGGGCAGGGTATCGCCAACATCGGCTCCGGCCTGCTGGGCGGCATGGCCGGCTGCGCGATGATCGGCCAGTCGGTGATCAACATCAAATCCGGTGGCCGGACCCGGCTCTCCTCGCTGATCGCTGGTGTGGTTCTGCTGATGATGGTGGTATTCCTCTCCGACTGGGTATCGCTCATCCCCATGGCCGCACTGGTGGCGGTGATGATCATGGTCTCCATCGGCACGTTCAGCTGGGCCTCGATTCGCGACCTCAAGAAGCACCCCATGAGCACCAATATCGTCATGCTGGCCACGGTGGCCGTTACCGTGGGCACGCACAATCTGGCCATCGGGGTCTTCGTCGGCGTGCTGCTGGCGGCGATGTTCTTCGCCAACAAGGTGGGCAACATTCTCTATATCGGCTCCGAAGAAGCCGACGATGGCAGTCGTCGAATCTACAAGGTGGTGGGCCAGGTGTTCTTCGCCTCCTCCGAGCGCTTCGGTAACGCCTTCGATTTCAAGGAAACCGTGCAGAAGGTCACCATCGATCTGTCCCGCGCCCACTTCTGGGACATCACCGCGGTGCAGACCCTGGACCGTGTGGTGATCAAGTTCCGTCGCGAAGGCACCGAGGTGGAAATGATCGGCCTCAACGAAGCCAGCGCCACCATCGTCGACCGTTATGCCATCCATGACGACCCTGCCGCCGTCGAGAAGCTCATGGGTGGACACTAAAGGGATCGAGGAGCAAGACATGACTGAACAGGTAATGGCCGCCATCGACGGCTCGCAGTTCTCTACCGGGGTGTGCGACTACGCCGCCTGGGCCAGCCTTGCGCTCGGGGCGCCGCTGACCT
>NZ_JBYCKL010000051.1:0-100761 GCF_057473365.1 Halomonas sp. TH-94 | reverse complement strand
TATTCCAAACCTTGTAGTTAAGACTGGCCGGCTCGAGCTGGCCAGTTTGGTAAGTAATGTCAGGCGGTTTAATAGATGCTTGATAAAAATATAACGGGGTGCCGTTTTTTAGCAGCACTCTGGCGAGCGTGGAGGGTGGCTCATGGCATTTCGATTACCAACGATGCTCGCAGTGTTGCTGAGCACAGCATTTCTATTACCTCTCTCGGCACTTTCAGAGCAAGTGTTATCGCTCAGTGAAGCGGAACGACTTGCTCTAATCGACGACCCAGCCACGCTGCGTTATCGAGAGCTGGCGGAGGCTCGCCGCGAGGCCGCCATCTCAGTCAGACAGCTCCCTGACCCCATGCTGATCATGGAGGTCATGGATGTTGCAAGAGATGGTATTTCCATCGATGACGATTCCATGACCCAGCTCCGTGTGGGCGTGCGCCAGACCTTCCCTCGAGGTGACAGCCGTCGGTTGGCCAGCGAGCGGGAATCGGCCATGGCCCAGGCGGAAGCGGCGCGAAGCAGCAATGCAGAACTGGCTGCAGTGCGCGCCGTACGGCGCTCTTACCTGGTGCTTGCCGAGCAGCGCGCCATCCTCGGCGTGCTGGAGCAGAGCCAGCCTTTGTTCGAGGACCTGCGTGAAATCACTGAGCGCGAGTTCGCTTCCGGCTTTGCCGACCAGCAGGATCTGCTGCGCGCCGAGCTGGAGCTGAGCCGATTGCATGACCGCTTGTTGAATGTCCAGGCGCAGGAGGCAGTAGCACAGGCTCAGCTAGCGCGCTGGGTGGGTAATGAAGCCCTCTCGCGCCCCTTGTCTCTCGACCTTCCCGAGCTGGCCGAGCCCGCGGGAACCTTGCTGGCGCATCCACTGCTGGATGCCGAGCAGGCCGTTATCGATGCCGGCAACCATGGCGTGGAACTGGCTCGTCAAGGATACAAACCGCAGTGGTCGGTCGAGCTGACCTACGGTACGCCGACGCAACGGGGCATGGGCATGCCGGATCGCATGTCGGCGATGGTCATGGTCGACCTGCCGCTTTTCACTCGTCAGCGCCAGGATCGCGACCTATCGGCCAGCGTGCATCGACGTGAAGCCGCCCAGTATGCCTGGGATGAACAGGCCCGCGAGTTGCAGCGCCAACTGGGAGAGAGCCAAGCCAGATGGCAGCTGATGAGCGAGCGTGAACGCCGTTATCAGCAGCTTCTGCTGCCCCAGGCCAGGGAGAACGCCGAAGCCGCCGAGCATGGGTATCGCAACCGTACGACGGATTTCAATTCGCTCGTGCGCGCCCGCCTGACCGAACTGGAAACACGCATCGAGGCCGTGCGTATCGGGTCGCAGCGTCGCCTTGAGCAGGTGGACCTGCTCTATCTACTGGGAGAAAACGCATGAAGGCGTTCGCTGTCATCGTCCTGCTGGCTGCGGGGGCTGCCGCAGGCGCCGCTGCCGTGACCTACTGGCCGGGTTCCCACGCACACGTTGCCGCGGTGGACACGACCAACGGTGAGAGAGAGATTCTCTATTACCGCCACCCACATAACCCCTCCGTGACCTCTCCCGAGCCGCGCAAGGATGAGATGGGCATGGACTTCATTCCGATCTATGCGGGTGGCGGCGACGCGACGCCCGGCACAGTCAGTATCAGCCCTGTCGTGCAGCAGAATATGAATGTGCGTATCGGCTCGGTGGCTCGTGGTGATCTGGCGCGCCTGGTCGAGACAGTCGGCTTCGTCGACTATGACGAATCGAGACTCAGCCACGTTCACCTGCGTACTCAGGGCTGGATCGAGGAACTCAGCGTAAGAACCACCGGCGAGCGGGTAGAGGAGGGGCAGCTCTTGTTCCGCCTTTATTCGCCGGAACTGGTCAATGCCCAGGAAGAGCTGCTGCATGTCGTGCGTCGTGGCGGCAGTCCTGCTCCTGCGCGCGAGCGCCTCCGGGCGCTGGGGGTCAGTGCCGCCGAGATTGCCGAGATCGAGCGGGCCGGTCAGCCGCGCCGACTGATCTCCGTACGGGCGGGGCAGAGTGGGGTAGTGGAGTCGCTGAACGTGCGTGAAGGCATGTATGTCACACCGGGCACCGAGGTGATGACCATTGCCGACCTCTCGCAGGTATGGGTGATTGCCGACCTGTTCGAGCATCAGGTGGATGCCGTGGCTCGAGGTGACGCCGCCCATGTGAAGCTGCCCTTCCGCCCGGGCGAGCGTCTCGAGAGCAAGATCGACTATATCTATCCGAGCCTGAACAGTCAGACGCGAACCGTTCAGGTTCGCCTGGCCTTTGACAATCCCGGTGAGCGACTCAAGCCGGGAATGTATGCCGATGTCCAACTGACCACTCGACCGCTGCAGGGCGTCCTGTACCTGCCGGCCGAGGCCGTGATCCGTACCGGCAGGCAGGACCGCGTCATCCTGGCGCTGGGTGAAGGGCGTTTCCAGGCGCGTGAAGTTCAGGTAGGGCGTCGTGCCAACGGCAACCTGGAGATCATCGAAGGCCTCAAGGAAGGAGAGCGCGTGGTTCTCTCCGGCCACTTCCTGCTCGACTCCGAAGCGGCAGCCAGTGCCGAGCTGGCGCGCATGACCGAAGCCGAGCAGGAGAGTTCGGATGGCGATGTCTGGGCCGATGGGCGCCTGATTTCCATCGACCGCGATGCCCGCGTGCTTAACGTCGACCACGCGCCGATTCCCCTGCTGGGCTGGCCGGCAATGGTCATGGACTTCACCGTGGCCGATGATCTCGAACTCGATGGGCTGCACGACGATATGCCGATGCGCTTCCGCATGCGCGAGCGCGAGGAGTTCGTCTACGAAATCACCGCCATCGAGCCGCTGGCTCACGACCACTGAGGAGTCGTTTCATGATCGAAAGGATCATCACGTGGTCGTTGCATAATCGCCTGCTGGTGCTCTTGGTGACGGCTATTTTCGTCGTCTGGGGGCTCTTCACAGCCAGGCAAATGCCGCTGGATGCCATCCCCGACCTCTCCGACGTCCAGGTGATCGTGCACACCAGCTATCCCGGCCAGGCACCTCAGGTGGTAGAGGATCAGGTCACCTACCCGCTGTCGACGGCCATGCTGGCCGTACCCCAGGCGCGCGACGTGCGCGGGTTCTCCATGTTCGGCGACTCCTACGTCTACGTGCTGTTCGAGGATGGCACCGATCCCTACTGGGCACGCTCCCGCGTGCTCGAGTACCTGAGCCAGGTGGCGCCGCGGCTGCCAGCCGGCGCCACGCCGGCGCTGGGGCCGGACGCCACCGGTGTGGGCTGGGTCTACCAGTACGCCCTGGTGGACCGCAGCGGCGAGCTCGACCTGGCCGGCCTGCGCTCGCTGCAGGACTGGTTCCTGAAGTTCGAGCTGCAGTCCGTGACGGGCGTGTCCGAGGTCGCCACGGTGGGCGGCATGGTCAAGCAGTACCAGGTGGTGCTTGACCCGAATCGTGCGCGTGCCTATGGGCTGACCCTGTCCGGCATCCGCTCGGCCATCGAAGGCGCCAACCGGGAGGCGGGCGGTTCGGTTATCGAGATGGGTGAAGCGGAATACATGGTTCGCTCCCGTGGTTATCTGACCGGCATCGAGGAGCTTCGCCTGGTGCCGGTTGGCCTTGGCGGTGACGGCACTCCAGTGCTGCTCGAGGATGTGGCCGAGATCCGCATCGGCCCCGCTGCCCGCCGCGGCATCGCTGAGCTGGATGGCGAGGGCGAGGCTGTGGGAGCCCTGGTGGTCATGCGTCATGGCGAGAATGCTCTTGCCACCATCGAGCGCGTCAAGGCGCGCCTCGACGAGTTGCGCGCGAGCCTGCCCGAAGGGGTGGAGATCGTGGAAACCTACGATCGCTCGGTGCTGATCCAGGAGTCTGTCGACAACCTAACGATCAAGTTGTTACAGGAATTCTTGATCATTGCTCTGGTTTGCGTGGTGTTCCTGCTCCACTTCCGCTCGGCGCTGGTTGCGATCGTGGCACTACCGATCGGCATTCTGGCGGCACTCATGATCATGCAGGCCAAGGGCATCAACGCCAATATCATGTCGCTGGGCGGCATTGCCGTGACCATCGGCGCCATGGTGGACGCCGCCATCGTCATGGTGGAAAACCTGCACAAGCGGCTCGAGAAGGCGCCCCCGGGCGAGGATCGCTGGCATACCGTGGCCGAGGCGGCCAAGGAGACCGGCCGGCCGATCTTCTTCGCGCTGTTGATCATCGTGGTCAGCTTTCTGCCGCTCTTCACTCTCCAAGGGCAAGAAGGCCGCATGTTCCAGCCCTTGGCCTTTACCGGTGCCTATGCCATGGCAGCGGCGGCCGGGCTGGGTATCACCCTGGTCCCGGTGCTCATGGGCTATCTGGTGCGCGGGCGTATACGCCCTGAGTCTGCCCATCCGCTGAGCCGCATGTTGATCGCCATCTACCGCCCCGGGCTCGATGCCCTGCTGCGCTATCCCTGGGCCACCATTGCCGCAGCAGTGCTGATTGCCGCCAGCGTGGCCTATCCGGCGACCAAGCTGGGCAGTGAATTCATGCCCCAGCTGGATGAAGGCGATCTCATGTACATGCCCTCGCTGGAGCCCGGTGTCTCCATCGGCAAGGTGCGTGAATTCATGCAGCAGACCAATCGTCTGATCATGTCGGTACCGGAGGTGGATCGTGTCTTCGGCAAGGCGGGGCGTGCCGATACGGCCACCGACCCGGCCCCCATCGGCATGCTGGAGACCGTCATTCGCTTCAAGCCACGCGACCAGTGGCGCGATGGCATGACCAAGGCCGATATCATTCGCGAACTCGATGAGGCAGTCAGTTTCCCGGGGGTGGCCAATGTCTGGGTGCCGCCGATCAAGACGCGCATCGACATGCTCTCGACCGGCATCCGCTCGCCGGTGGGCATCAAGGTGGCTGGATCCGACCTGGCAGAGATCGAGCGTGTTGGGCGGGAGATCGAACGCGTGCTCCAAGATGTGCCGGGTACAGCGTCGGCGTATGCCGATCGCACCGCCGCCGGGCGTTACGTCGAAGTGGATATCGACCGGCGAGCCGCCGCGCGCCATGGCGTCAATGTCAGCGACCTTCAGGCCATCATTCAAACCGCCGTCGGGGGGATGAATGTAAGCGAAACCGTCGAGGGGCTGGAGCGCTACCCCATCAACCTGCGCTATCCCCAGGACTGGCGCGACTCGCTGGAGAGCCTGCGGGATCTACCGGTGATCACCTCGGCGGGGGCCTACCTTCCCCTGCAGGCGCTGGCACAGGTGGACATCGTGGACGGTCCGGCCATGATTCGTACCGAGAACGCACGTCTCAACGGCTGGGTGGTGGTCGACATCCGCGGGCGCGATATCGGCTCCTATGTGGCCGAGGCGCGGCAACGGGTGATGGAACAGGTCACGTTGCCTGCCGGGTATTCGGTGACCTGGTCGGGTCAGTACGAGTATATGGAGCGGGCCAAGGAACGACTGCAGTGGGTCGTCCCAGTGACCATCGTATTGATCTTCCTGCTGCTCTACCTTTGCTTTCGCAACGCCGCCGAGACTTTCATGCTGATGGGGTCGCTGCCGTTCGCTGCCGTCGGGGGGGTGTGGCTGCTCTACTGGTTTGCCTATGACATCTCGGTGGCCGTGGCGGCAGGTTTCATCCTGCTGATCGGGCTGTCGGCAGAGTTCGCCGTGGTCATGCTGATGTATGTCAAAGGGGCGGTCGAGCAACGCCAGCCCCGCAGCCGTGGCGAGCTGCGCGAGGCAATTATCGAGGGCGCTGTGATGCGGGTTAGGCCCAAGGCGATGACCTCGTTGACGGTGGTGCTGGGACTGAGTCCGCTGTTGCTGGATTCCGGCCCCGGCTCCGAGGCCATGCAGCGCATCGCCACGCCCATGGTAGGCGGCATGATCTCCGCTCCCCTGGTTTCACTGCTGCTCATTCCCGTCCTCTACTGGCTATGGCAGCGGCGACACTTTCCCGAGTCTGTCTCGTCAGAGGCTGCGCTCAGCAACTCCAAAACCGAAGGAAACCTTTGATATGAAAAACAGTATGCTTCAGTTGGTGGTCGTGATGGGACTCATTATGGCAGCTCCGGCAGTGGCGAGCAGTGATCATGGACATGGCAAGCACGCGGCTCATGGTGCCCAGACTGGTCATGAACATCAGGAAATGCGCACGGCGGAAGGTGTCGGGATCGTACGGTCGATAGCGCAGGATGGCAGCAGTGTGCTGGTAGCACATGAACCTATCGCCGAGCTTCGCTGGCCAGCCATGACCATGGAGCTGGCGCTGGCAGATCCGGCGCTGGCCGAGCTGGTGAATACGGAAGACCAGATCATCTTCGTACTGCGTCAAACCGGCGAGACCGACTACGAAATCGTCTCTCTCGAGACCATCGACTGAGATTGGGTGCGCTTCCTGCAAGAAGCCGGACGGCCGCTCTCTTCGGAGGCGGCCGTTCTTACTTCGGCAAGGGCTCCACCAGCCCCAGCGCCACGCAGAAGCGCACCAGCTCGGCCAGGTTGCCGGCACCCAGCGCCTTCATGCCTCGCAGGCGGTAGATCTCCACCGTCTTGGCGCTGACGTCGAGGCGCTCGGCGATCTCACGGCTGGTCAGGCCCTCGGCCACCAGCACCAGGATTTGGCGCTCCTTGGGGCGCAGGGCGTCGTAGCGCGCGCGCAGGGTGTCGATGCGCTCGCTCACGGCGCGCTGGCGCCGATACTCGGCGAGCGCCTGCTGCACGGCGTCGATCAGCTGCTGCTGGTTGAAGGGTTTCTCGATGAAGTCGAAGGCGCCGGCCTTGAGGGCGGCCACCGCCATGGGCACGTCGCCGTGGCCGGTCATGAAGATCACCGGGGCGCTGTCGCCACGCTCCAGCAGGCGCTGCTGTACCTGCAGGCCGGAGAGACCGGGCATGCGTACGTCGAGCAGTACCGCATCGAAGCTTGCCGGGTCGGCGGCGAGAAACGCCTCGCCGTCGGCAAAGGCGCGCGTGGCCAGGCCTACGGAGTCGAGCAGCCAGGCCAGCGAGTCGCGCAGTGCCTCGTCGTCGTCGACCACGGCGATACGGGGGGCACGAGTAGGCTCGGTCACGGCTGGCTCCGGGGCGGCTTGCTGCGGTGGATGGGGCTTGGTTCGGCCAGCAGTGTACCGGTAAAGGTGGCGCCCTCGGAACCGTCGGTCAGTGCCAGGCTGCCGCCCATGGCTTCCATCAGCGAGCGGCTGATGGCAAGGCCCATGCCGAGGCCCTCCGGACGGCTGGAGTGGAACGGTGCGAAGATGGCCTGAGCGTCGTCGTCGGTAACGCCGGGACCCTGGTCGCGGACGCTGAAGGTCACCTCACGCCGGCCGCTGCGTCGTGCGCGGATCTCGACCCGCACGGCGGCAGGCCGTTCGCGGCTCGCTTCCAGCGCGTTGAGCAGCAGATTGACCAGCACCTGCTCCAGGGCGATGGGGTCGGCCATCACGCGAGGCAGCGTTTCCGGCAGGTCATGGGTCAGGCTCACTCCGGCCTGCTGGTACTGCCACTCGCACAGCCGGCAGGCGGCATCCACCACCTCGAACAGCACCACCGGGCGCGGGCGGGTCTGTCCCTTGCGCACGAAGGTGCGAATGTGGCGCAGCCGCTGCGCCAGTCGCTGCACCTGGGTGTCGATCCGCTCGAGGGGCAGCGCGAGGTCGCTGGCCGGGCGATTCGGATCGGCATGCAGTTGCAGCAGCGCGCCGCTGACGTAATTGGCAATGGCCCCCAGCGGCTGGTTCAGCTCATGGGCGATGTTGGAGGCGAGCTCTCCGGTGGTGGCCAGCCGGTTGGCGTGGGCGATCTGTTCCTGATGGCGTCGCGCCTGGGCCTCGGCGGCCTTGCGCAGGCCGATGTCGCGATTGAGCAGCGAGAGGTGGTCGGGCTCGGCGCCGGGGCCGCGGTGGGCCAGCACCACGCTGAGCACCGGCACCGGCCCCTTGGGGCCCGGCATCTCCAGCTCGCCGCTCCAGGAGCCGTAGCGGGCCACGGCGGGCAGCACGATCTCTCGCAGGATGGCAAGCGAGCTCGGGGTATAGGCTCGCTCGAGCCGGGCATCGAGCCCTTCGCGCGGCAAGCCCAGCAAGCGTCGCGCCGCCTCGTTGGAGTAGAACAGCCGCTCTTCGCCGTCGCAGAACAGCACGTAGTCGGTGGTCGATTCCACCACCCGGGCCAGGCGCTCGCGATTGGCCTCGGCGCGAATGCGCCGGCCCACGTCGCGGGAGACGCAGAGCACGTCGATCAGCTCGCCGGTGGCCGGGTCGCGGCGGGTGCGGCTGGTGGTCTCGAACCAGACGTAGTGTCCGTCCTTGGCGCGGAAGCGGTAGGTCTGCTGATAGAAGCCGTCGTGGTAGTAGACCCGCGGCGACTTGTTGAGCAGATCGGCGAGGTCGGATGGGTGGAACAGGTCGTAGGCCGAGACGCCGATCAGCTCCTCGGGCTCGTAGCCGAGCAGGTCGCGGGCGGCCTGCGAGGCGTAGAGGAAGGTGCCGTCGCGGGCGTGGCGCGAGATCAGGTCGGTGGTGCTCTCCGCCAGCCAGCGATAGTGGCGCTTCTCCTCGTCGAGCTCGGCGACTCTCGCTTCGAGAGCGGCCTTGCGCGCCTCGAGTTCGGCCAGCCGGGCGCGCAGCGCCTCGCGTTCGTCGGCCATCAGCGCGCCGGGTCCACCAGGCCGCCCAGCGAGGCGTTGCGCCGGAACCAGCCGGCGATGCTGGCTCGCGGCAGGCGGGTGGGCAGCACCTCGTGGGGCACGGTCTCGGCGAGAAAGCAGGCGAAGTTGCCGGCTTCCGGGCGTACACGGGCTACTTCGCGCTCGCTGTCGTCATCGGAGAAGATGACCATCTCGCCACCACCGTCCGCCGGCCAGTCGGGGTTGAGATAGCCTACCGTGGAGACCACACGGTTGGCGCGTCCGCGGAAGCTGTCCAGATGCTTCTTGTAGAAGGCGCCGGGCGGGTAGTGGGCGAAGTGCGCCTCGTATTCGAACAGGCCCAGAAACAGTGCCTGGTTCAGTTCGCGCTGCAGTTCGCCCATGGCCTCGAGGTAGCGGCGCTGGGCGAGGCTCTCACGGTCCAGCCAGTGAATGGCGTCGCCGCGGATGTCGTGGCGCAGCTGATGTTCGTCGCCGCGGCCGATACCTGCGGCAGCCAGCGCGTTGCGCTCGGCCATCTGGGCGAGCTCACGGTGCAGGTCGTAGCACAGCTCGGCGTCGAGAAAATTCTCACCGATGAACCAGCCCTGCTCGACCAGGGCGTCGATCAGGGTAGGCAAGGTGCTGGCAGCGAAGGCCGGTCGGTTGAGCAGCGACATAGGCGAGGCGAAATCTCCTGGGTGGCGAGCGTCAGGGCCGGCGAGTCTCGGTTTGCGAGCTGCGCAGCAGGCGCTCGGGAAAATAGCATAGCTGCCCATGGGGCGGTTCATCGAGGAGGCTGATGGGGCGCTCGAAGCCTTCTGCCAGCAGCTCAACCAGCATCATCGCCGAGAGCCCCCAGATCACCTGGCCCTTGGTGTGGTAGCTGGGTACGTAATAGGGGCGGCCGTTCACCGGGATGACGTCGGTATGGTGGCGACGATCCTGCAGAAACAGCTCCAGCGGTACTTCGAAGATGGCGTCGAGCTCGCCGGGGTCGGGCACCAACGGCAAGTCTGGCGGAATCAGTCCCACATAGGGCGTAACCAGGATGCCGTGCAGTGAGATCACGTCCGACAGACGCCCTAGCATCTCGACCCGCTCCGGCGGCAGGGCGATCTCCTCATGGGACTCGCGCAGGGCGGTGTAGAGCAAATCGCGATCGGTCTTCTCTCGTTTGCCGCCGGGGAATGCCACCTGACCGCTGTGGGTATTGAGATGCCCCGCACGACGAGTGAACAGCAGCGTCGGCTCGGGACGGTCGACGATGGGCATCAGCACCGCGGCACGGGGCATGTCGAGGCGAAGGTGGCGAGGATCGTGCGCTTGCAGGCGCTTGCGAAGTTTCTCTAACATGGGGCTTCCATCGGATTTGGTTCCTTCTACCCGGGGGCCTTCGCCGACGTCAAGCCTGCCAGGGAGATCCATGAACTTCTGCAGCCACTGTGGCCAAACCGTACGTTTCGCGATTCCGGCAGGGGACGATCGGCCCAGATACCTGTGCGATGCCTGCGGCTCGATCCACTATCAGAACCCTCGCATCGTCGCCGGCACCCTGCCGGTAAGCGGCTCGCGTGTCCTGCTGTGCCGCCGGGCCATCTCACCGCGCAAAGGCTTCTGGACCCTGCCGGCGGGCTTCATGGAGAATGCCGAAACCACTGTCGAAGCGGCCGCTCGGGAAACCCGTGAAGAGGCGTGTGCCGAGGTACGCATCGCAGGGCTCTACACCCTGATCAACCTACCGCACATCAATCAGGTCTACATGATCTTTCTTGCGGACCTCCTGGACAGTTTCTCCGCCGGCCCCGAGAGCCTCGAAGTGGCGTTGTTCGAGGAGCACGAGATTCCCTGGGACGAGCTGGCCTTTCCCACCATCGAACGTACCCTGCGTCATTTCTACACCGACCGCGGCGCCGGCCACTATCCGCTGCATATCAGCGACATCACCGCCGAGGATCGTGAACGCTACTTTGGTTCGGCCTGATTTGAAGTAGCAAGTGGGGGATCGGCCTGATAGGCAACCGAGAAGGAGCGGGTAACGTGGACAAGTTCGAGCTGAAACTGGACCAGGCGGCGCGTGCGGCCTGGCTCTCCTACGTGGGCGGGCGAACCCAGGACGAGATTGCCAGCCAGCTCGGGGTATCGCGGCCCGGCGTGCAGCGGCTGCTGGCCCTGGCGCGCCAGGAGGGGCTGGTCAAGGTGCACATCGACCATCCGCTGGCCAACTGCATGGTCATGTCGGACGCCATTCTCAAGCGCTTCGGACTCGAGTTCTGCGACGTGGTGCCGGCCGACCCTGAAACCCCCGAGAGCAGCGCCCATTACCTGGCGGTGGCCGGGGCAGAGCGCCTGGCAAGGCTGATCGAGCGCGCTGAGCCGCTGACCCTGTCGCTGGGAACGGGGCGCTCGATACGTGCCACGGTGGAGGCGCTCAGCCGCATCGAACGCCCTCAGCATCGCTTCGTCTCGCTGGTGGGCAACGTTGCCCGCGACGGTTCCGCCAACCGCTACGATGGGGTAATGGTGCTGGCCGACAAGACCGGTGGCGAGCGTTTCCTGCTGCCTGCGCCGGTAGTGGCCGGCTCGGTGGAGGAGAAGGAGGCGATGCTCGGCCAGCGTCTGTTCCAGGCCATCGTCGAGGTTGCCAAGGATGCCGAAGCGGCCTATATCGGGGTGGGGCGCATCGACCGCCAGGCCACCCTGTATCAAGACCACTTCATCAGCGAGGCCGAGCTCGATGAGCTGCTTGCGCGCAATACCGTGGGTGAGCTGCTCGGCTGGCCGCTCGATCGCAACGGCGCCGTCATCGAATGTTCGATCACCCACCGCGTCACCAGCCTGCCGCTGGAGATGTTTCGCCACCAGACGCTGGTGGCACTGGCCGGAGGCCGCGACAAGGGACCGGCAATCCTTGCCGCACTGCGTGGCGGCTGGCTCAAAGGACTCGTCACCGACGAGAGTGCCGCACGCTATATCCTCGAAAGCGAAGCGCTGACATGACCCGACCCGATCTGATTTGACCTAGCCTAGCCTAAAGTCTAAGGCGCTTGGCTTTGCCTTTTTGTTGTTCGTGTCCGATCATTTGATCGCCTGATGATTAAATGATCAAAAAACGACTCCCGGCACCCAACAACAACGCCCCTTGCGGCACGCCCAGCACACAGGAGCCTGAAAATGAAGCTCGCTTACGCCTTTCCCCTTGCCGGCCTGACGCTCGCCGTCGCTAGCGCCGCCCAGGCCCAGACCATCACCGTGGCCACGGTCAACAACAACGACATGGTGATCATGCAGAGCCTGACCGAGGCCTTCGAGGAGGCTCATCCGGGCATACAGGTCAACTGGGTGGTGCTCGAGGAGAACGTGCTGCGCCAGCGCCTGACCACCGACATCGCCACCGACGGCGGCCAGTTCGACGTCATGACCATCGGCACCTACGAGGCGCCGATCTGGGCCGAGCGCGGCTGGCTCGCCGCCCTCGACGACCTGCCCGAGGCCTACCGGGAGGAGGACCTGCTGCGGCCGGTGCGCGACGGCCTCTCCCATAATGGCTCCCTGTACGCGCTGCCGTTCTACGCCGAGAGCTCGATGCTCTACTACCGCACCGACCTGTTCGAAGAGGCCGGCATCGAGATGCCCGAGCAGCCGAGCTGGGAAGAGGTGCGCGACTGGGCGGCCGAGCTGCACGACCCCGGCAACCAGCTGGCCGGTATCTGCCTGCGCGGCAAGCCGGGTTGGGGCGAGAACATGGCCTTCGTCTCCACCCTGGTGAACACCTTCGGCGGGCGCTGGTTCGACGAGGAGTGGAATCCCGAGCTCGACTCGCCGGCCTGGCAGGAGGCCATCGGCTTCTACGTCGATCTGCTCGGCAACTACGGCCCGCCAGGGGCCAGCTCCAACGGCTTCAACGAGAACCTGGCGCTGTTCTCGCGCGGCAACTGTGCCATGTGGGTCGACGCCACCTCGGCGGCGGGCAAACTCTACAATCCGGATGAGTCGCAGGTGGCCGATCGCCTCGGCTTCGCCCCGGCACCGGTGGCCGAGACGCCCAAGGGCGCACACTGGCTGTGGTCCTGGGCGCTGGCCATTCCCGCCTCCTCCGAGAAGCAGGAGGCCGCCCAGGCTTTCCTGACATGGGCCACGTCGCAGGAGTACATCGAACTGGTCGGCGAAACCCAGGGCTGGACCAGCGTGCCGCCGGGCACCCGTGAATCCACCTACGCCAACGAGAACTACCAGCGCGAGGCACCTTTCGCCAGCTTCGTGCTCGACGCCATCAACAGCGCCGACCCCACCGACTCGACGCTGGAGCCGAGCCCCTATATCGGCGTGCAGTTCGTGGGCATCCCGGAATTCCAGTCGATCGGTACCCAGGTGGGCCAGACCGTCGCCGCGGCATTGACCGGCGATACCGGCGTGGAGCAGGCGCTGCAAAACGCTCAGCGCGCCACCCAGCGCACCATGCAGCGCGCCGGTTACTGATCCGCTGCACTCGCCTAGCCGTCGGGGCAGTGCCCGGCGGCCAACCTCCCGACGTTTCATGGTGATGCTATGAGCAAGACACGCGCCTCCGGGCGTACCGTCGGCGGTCTGCGCTCGCTGTCGCTGCAGGCCCCCGCGGTCACGCTGCTGCTGCTGTGGATGCTGGTTCCGCTGGGCATGACCGTATGGTTCTCGCTGCAGCGCTACAACCTGCTGATGCCCGGCATGGACGGCTTTGCCGGTCTGGAGAACTACGAGTTTCTGTTCACCGATCCGGCGCTGTGGCGTGCCATGGGCAACACCCTGCTGCTGGTGGGCTCGGTACTGACGATCACCGTGGTCGGCGGGGTCCTGCTCGCAGTGCTGTTTCAGCAGGAGTTTCCCGGGCGTGGCATCGCCCGGGTGCTGGCCATTTCGCCGTTCTTCGTCATGCCCACGGTCAGCGCCCTGGTATGGAAGAACATGATGATGCATCCCGGCAACGGGGTGCTGGCGTGGCTAGCCGGAGTGTTCGGCCTGCCGGCGGTGGACTGGTTTTCGGCACTGCCGCTCACCTCGATCATCATCATCGTGGCCTGGCAGTGGCTGCCGTTCGCGCTGCTGATATTGCTCACCGCCATGCAGTCGCTCGATGAAGACCAGGTCGAGGCGGCGCGCATGGATGGGGCCGGCCCGATCGCGGTGTTCTTCTATATCACCCTGCCGCACCTCAAGCGTGCCATCAGCGTGGTGATCATGATCCAGATGATCTTCCTGCTGACGATCTTCGCCGAGATCTACGTCACCACCTCGGGTGGGCCGGGGCTCGCCACCACCAATCTGGCGTTCCTTATCTACATGCAGGCGCTGCTCGACTTCGACGTCGGTCTGGCCTCCGCGGGTGGGGTGGTCGCCATCATCCTGGCCAATATCGTCGCCATCTTCCTGGTCCGGCTGGTGGCCAGGAACCTGGAAAGCTGAGGCGAGGAGCCGCTCATGACCACACTCAAGACCAAGGTGCTACCGGCCGAGGGCCACCTGGCCGCCACGCCCGACAGCGAAGTTCGCCATACGCCGCTGATGCCCAGCGCCGGGATGCGGCGGGTATGGCTCACGCTGCTGGGCTGGGGCATTGCGCTGATCATCTTCTTCCCCATCCTGTGGATGGTGCTGACCGGTTTCAAGACCGAGGCCGAGGCGATCGCCGACCCCAGCCTGTTCTTCACTCCGACGCTTGAGAGCTACGCCGCCGTGCAGGCCCGGGCCGACTACTTCAAGTTCGCGCTGAACAGCGTGGTAGTGGCCTTCGGCTCGACCCTGCTGGCGCTCGCCATCGCCATTCCCGCGGCCTACGCGATGGCCTTCCTGCCCACACGGCGCACCAAGGCCACGCTGCTGTGGATGCTCTCCACCAAGATGCTGCCGCCTGTGGGCGTATTGGTGCCGATCTACCTGATCTTTCGCGATTTCGGCCTGCTCGACACCCGTACCGGGCTGATCATCGTCTACACCTTGATGAATCTGCCGATCGTGGTGTGGATGCTCTACACCTTCTTCAAGGATCTTCCACGGGACATCCTCGAGGCGGGACGCATGGATGGGGCGAGCACGTTCCAGGAGGTGCTGTACCTGCTGCTGCCGCTGACCCTTCCCGGTATCGCCTCGACCGGGCTGCTGTCGGTGATCCTGAGCTGGAACGAGGCGTTCTGGAGTCTCAACCTGACCTCGTCCAACGCCGCACCGCTCACCGCCTACATCGCATCGTTCTCGAGTCCCGAGGGGCTGTTCTGGGCCAAGCTATCGGCCGCTTCCACCATGGCCATCGCACCGATCCTGATCTTCGGCTGGTTGACTCAAAAGCAGATGGTACGCGGTCTCACCTTCGGCGCCGTCAAGTAACGAGGTTTCCCATGGCAACGCTACAACTGCACGACATCGTCAAGCGCTTCGAGGCTACAGAGGTGATCAAGGGCGTCGACCTCGAGGTCAACGATCGCGAATTCGTGGTCTTCGTCGGCCCCTCCGGCTGCGGCAAGTCGACCCTCTTGCGCATGATCGCCGGGCTCGAGAGCGCCACCTCGGGCGACATCCTGATCGACGGCCAGCGCATGAACGAGGTCGGTCCCGCCGAGCGCGGCCTGGCGATGGTGTTCCAGAGCTACGCGCTCTACCCGCACATGACCGTCGAGGACAACATGGGTTTCAGCCTCAAGCTCGCCGGGGTGCCCAAGGAGGAGCGTCGGCGCAAGGTGCGCGAGGCGGCGGCGATCCTGCAGCTCGAGCCGCTGCTCGAGCGCAAGCCCAAGGCGCTCTCGGGAGGACAGCGTCAGCGGGTAGCCATCGGCCGTGCCATCGTGCGCAACCCCAGCATCTTCCTGTTCGACGAGCCGCTCTCCAACCTCGACGCGGCGCTGCGGGTACAGATGCGCATCGAGCTGGCACGCCTGCATGAAGAGCTCGATGCCACCATGATCTACGTCACCCACGACCAGATCGAGGCCATGACCATGGCCGACAAGATCGTCGTGCTGCAGGGGGGCGTGGTCGAGCAGGTGGGCTCGCCCATGGAGCTCTACCATCACCCGCGCAATCGCTTCGTGGCCGGCTTCATCGGCTCGCCGAAGATGAACTTCCTGGAGGTGGAGCTCGTCAATGCCACCCCGGCGGGCGTCGAGGTGCGTCTACCCGATGGCGCTAGCCGCGAGATACCGGTAGATGGCAGCAAGCTGGACGATGGCTCGCTGACGCTGGGCATCCGTCCCGAGCATCTGCTGCTCGACCCGCAGGGACCGCTCTCGGGGCGCATCGAGGTGATCGAGCGCCTGGGCGGGGTGACTTCGCTCTACGTGCGCATGCAGGACACGCTGGTCACCGTAAGCGCTGACGGCAACGTCGACAGCCGTGTCGGCGACACCTTGCGCTTCGGCTTCGAACGGAGCTGCGCTCACCTGTTCGATACTGCAGGGCTGGCGCTGCCCAGTCTCACCCGACATCCCCTGGCCGGGCTCAGCCGTCAGGACCACCGGGCCCCGGTTGCGGCGGGCGGCCTATGAGCGGGGCAGGCATGGAAACGCTGATCTTCGACTGCGACGGTGTGCTGGTGGACAGCGAGGTGATTGCCGAGGCGACGCTGGCGCAACAGCTCAGCCAACTGCTGCCGGACATCCCCGAGGACGTCGCCCTGCGCCAGGCGCTGGGCATGACCACGGGGGCGATCCTCGAGCGGCTGGAGCGGCAGAGTGCACACCGACTGCCCGACGATGCCCTGGAGCGTATCGACAGCGCCATCGAGGCGCGCCTGGGCGAGGAACTGCGCGCTGTGGAGGGCGTGGCCGCCACCCTGGCCGCTATCGAGATGCCGCTGGCCATCGTCTCAAACAGCCGCCGTCGGCGCGTGCTGGCCTCGCTGGCCGTCACCGGGCTCGATGCCCGGCTCGGCGAGGTGCCGCTGTTCACCGCCGACGAAGTCGAACGGCCCAAGCCGGCCCCCGACCTCTACCTGTTGGCGGCACGGCGAATGGGCCGGGCGCCGGGCGACTGCCTGGTGGTGGAGGATAGCGTTTCCGGCGTGACGGCGGCCCACGCCGCCGGCATGACGGTGATCGGTTTCACCGGTGCCAGCCACATCGAGGCGGGTCATGCCGAACGGCTGCGCCGGGCCGGCGCCTGGCAGGTGCTGCCGGCCATGCACGGCCTGGAGGCCCTGGTCGGTCAGTGGCGTGAGGAGCGCAAAAGGCATCGTCGTGCCGCGAACAGCGTCGGTGCGTTCAACGAGGAGACTCCGAAATGAAGCTGCAGCACAGAGTGGCGGTGATAACGGGGGGCGCGCGCGGCATCGGCCTGGCCATCGTCAAGCGCTACCTTGCCGAAGGCGCGCGGGTGGCGATCGCCGACATCGACGGCGGTGCCATCGACGAAGCGCTGGCCGAACTCGAGGCCGACGGGCGTGCCATGGGCGTGCGCCTCGACGTCTGCGATTGCGACTCCATCGCCGCCATGGTGGCAGCGGTCACCGAACGCTTCGGCGGCATCGATATCCTGGTCAACAATGCCGCAGTGTTCGACATGGCCCCGGTGCTGGAGGTGAGCGAGGCGAGCTTCGAGCGCCAGTTCGCCGTCAACACCAAGGGACTGTTCTTCACCCTGCAGGCGGTGGCCCGTCATATGGTCACCCGCGGCGAGGGTGGGGCGATCATCAATATGGCATCCCAGGCGGGGCGTCGCGGCGAGGCACTGGTGAGTACTTACTGTGCCACCAAGGCGGCGGTGATCAGCCTGACCCAGTCCTGCGCGCTCGATCTGATCAAGTACGGCATTCGTGTCAACGGCATCGCTCCAGGCGTGGTCGACACTCCCATGTGGAGCGAGGTCGATGCGCTATTCGCCCGCTTCGAGAACCGCCCGCTGGGCGAGAAGAAGCGCCTGGTCGGCGAGGCGGTCCCCTTCGGGCGCATGGGCAAACCGGAGGACCACGCCGGAGCGGCGGTCTTTCTGGCCAGCGACGATAGTGAGTATGTGGTCGCTCAGACAATCAATGTGGACGGCGGTAACTGGATGAGCTGAAAAAATGAACCCCAATATTCATGACATGGCGGTGCGTTTATTGGAGGCCGCGGAGAACCGGCAGCGCTTCATCGTCGCTCTGGCGGGACCGCCGGGGGCGGGCAAGTCGTTCCTCTCCGAGTGGCTATGCCGTGAGCTCAACGAGCGGGCGCCCGGCATCGCCGCGGTGGTGCCGATGGACGGTTACCACCTCGACAACGCCATTCTCGAGCCGCTGGGTCAGCTGCCGATCAAGGGCGCACCGGAAACCTTCGACCCCGAGGGCCTCAGGCACGACCTGGAGCGTATTCGCCGCGCCGACAGGAGCGTGGCGGTGCCGGTATTCGACCGGCCGCTGGACCTGGCCCGGGCCGGTGGGCGATTGATCACCCAGGCGCATCGTATCGTCATCGTCGAGGGCAACTACCTGCTGCTCGACCGCGACCCCTGGCGCGACCTGCGCCCGCTGTTCGACATGACGCTGTTCCTCGAGGTGGCCGACGAAGTGCTCGAAGCGCGCCTGATCCAGCGCTGGCTGGGCATGGGACAGAACCATGAGGGCGCCATCGACAAGGCGCGCCACAAGGACATGCTCAACGCCCGCCTGATCAAGCACGAATCCATCGCCCCGGACCTCTACTGGCGCTAGCCCGTAAGGCGCCGCTCACTTTCCCGTTCATTGCCGCTTGCGGCAAGGAGTGCCCTATGCCTGCTCTCAGCAACGCCTCGCTCTCGCAACTCGACCCGCGTGTCGCCGTGCCGCGCTACGACCGCCGGGAGGTGGCGCCGGGAATCGTGCACATCGGTGTCGGCGGGTTTCATCGTGCGCATCAGGCCATGTACCTCGATGCGCTGATGAACCGCGGCGAGGCGCTCGACTGGGGGATCGTCGGCGTCGGTGTGATGCCGGGCGACCGGCGAATGCAGGAAGCGCTCGCGGCGCAGGACCACCTCTATACCCTGGTGGTGAAGCACCCCGGCGGCGAGCGCGAACCCCGGGTGATCGGGGCCATGATCGACTACCTCTACGCCCCCGACGACCCTGAGGCGGTGATCGAGTGCATGGCCGATCCCACCATTCGCATCGTCTCTCTGACCGTCACCGAAGGCGGCTACAACTTCCACCCGGTGAGCGGAGAGTTCGATCTCGGCAACCCGGACGTGCGCCACGACCTCGATCATCCCGCAGCGCCGCGTACCACCTTCGGCCTGGTGGTGGAGGCGCTGGCTCGCCGCCATGCACGAGGTCTGGCGCCGTTCACGCTGATGTCCTGCGACAACATCCAGGGCAACGGCGAAGTGGCGCGGCGTACGTTCGTTGCCTTCGCCCGGGCCCGCGACCCGGTGCTGGCCGAATGGATCGAAGCCGAGGTGCCGTTCCCCAATGCCATGGTCGACCGCATCACGCCGGTGACCCAGCCGGTCGACATCGAGGAGCTGGCCGGCGAGTTCGGCGTCGAGGATGCCTGGCCGGTGGTGTGTGAGCCCTTTACGCAATGGGTACTGGAGGATCATTTCGCCTGCGGCCGGCCGGCGTTCGAGCGGGTCGGCGTGCAGCTGGTGGCGGACGTGGAGCCTTATGAGCTGATGAAGCTGCGCCTGCTCAATGCCAGCCACCAGGCGCTGTGTTACTTCGGCACTCTCGCCGGTTACCGCTATGCCCACGAGGTGTGCCGCGATCCGCTGTTCGTCGACTTCCTGCTCGGCTACATGCGCCATGAGGGCAGCCCCACCCTGGCCCCAGTGCCCGGGGTGGATCTCGAGCGGTACTGCCTGACCCTGATCGAGCGCTTCGCCAACCCAGAGATCAAGGACACCCTGGCGCGGCTGTGCGCCGAGAGTTCCGACCGTATCCCCAAGTGGCTGGTGCCGGTGATTCGCGAGCAGCTGGCGAAAGGAGGCGAACTCCATCGCAGCGCGGCGGTGGTGGCGAGCTGGGCGCGCTACGCCGAGGGCGTGGACGAGCAGGGCGAGCCCATCACGGTGGTCGACCGTCACAAACACGAGCTGGTGGCCCTGGCCGCCGAGAACCGCACACGACCGACGGCCTTCATCGAGAACCGCGAGCTGTTCGGCGACCTGTGCGATCACCCACGTTTTCGCCAAGCCTATCTCGAGACGCTGGCGAGCCTGCACGAGGGCGGCGCTCGCGCTACTCTGGAAAGCCTGAGCGGGGAGTGAGGAGCGGCAAATGTATATCGGGGTGGATTGCGGCACCCAGAGCACCAAGGTGGCGGTGGTCGACGTCGACGGCGAGGCGTTGCTCGCCGAGGCGAGTCGTCCTCATCACCTGACGGAGGGGGAGAACGGTCGCCGCGAGCAGCAGCCACAGGAGTGGTGCGACGCCTTCCGCGGGGCCTTCGAGGAGGCCGTGGGGCGTGCCGGCATCGAGCGTCGTGCGATCCGCGCCATCGGCGTTTCCGGCCAGCAGCACGGCATGGTGGCGCTCGACGCTGCGGGTCGACCGGTACATCCCGCCAAGCTGTGGTGCGATACCGAAACGGCCGTGCACAACGCCGCACTGGTGGAGCGCCTGGGCGGTGCGACGGGTTGCCTCGAGCGGCTCGGACTGGTGCTACAGACCGGCTATACCGCCTCCAAGATCGCCTGGCTGCGTGAAGCACGCCCCGACGCCTACCGCCGAATCGACACCGTGCTGCTGCCCCACGACTACCTCAACTTCTGGCTGACCGGCGAGAAGGTGGCGGAGGCGGGCGATGCCTCGGGTACCGGCTACTTCGACACGCGAAGCCGGCGGTGGCGTCACGACGTATTCACCGAGATCGCCCCGGAGCTCGACCCCGAGAGCGTGCTGCCGCGCCTGATCGACTCTCGCGAACCCGCCGGTACGCTGCGCCCCGAGCTCGCTAGCGAGCTGGGACTGTCGCCCGACGTGGTCGTGGCCAGCGGCGGGGGCGACAACATGCTCGGCGCCATCGGTACCGGCAACATCGCCCCCGGTATCGTCACACTGAGTCTCGGCACCTCGGGCACGGTATGCGCCTATTCGCCCGAAGCGGTGCGCGCCGAGAGCGACATGGTGGCCAACTTCTGCGCCAGCCACGGCGGCTGGCTGCCGCTGATCTGTACCATGAACGTGACGTCGGCCAGCACCCTGGTGCGCGAGCTGTTCGACCTCGACCTGGCCGCCTTCGGCGAGCGCCTGGCCGCGGCCCCCATCGGGGCGGAGGGGGTGACGGTTCTGCCGTTCTTCAACGGCGAGCGGGTGCCGTCGCTGCCGCACGCCACGGCCAGCTTCCTGGGGCTCGACAGTCGCAACCTGACCCAGGCCAACCTGTGCCGGGCAGTGGTGGAGAGCGCCACCTTCGGTCTGCGCTACGGTCTCGAGTTGCTCGGCCCGCTGGCTGCCGGCGCCAGCCAGATCCGCCTGATCGGCGGCGGCGCGAGGAGCCCGCTGTGGCGCCAGATGGTGGCCGACGTGACCGCGACTCCGGTGATCTGTCCCCAGGTGACCGATGCCGCGGCATTGGGAGCGGCGCTGCAGGCGGCCTGGTGCGAGCGGCACGATCTACCGCTGAGCGAACTGTGCCAGCGCCTGGTTCACCTCGACGATGCCTCGCTGGCCGAGCCGAAGGCAGCCAGTGTGCGTGCCTACGAGACGGCCTACGCCCGCTACCGCGAGGCGCTGGCCCTCCATCATGGCGTCTCGGTGGGCTGATGCCCGAGCTCGGTCTGGGCGACTAGAAGATTTCCAGTTTCCACACGTCGAAGGCCGGCTCCTCGTAAGGGTGCGCGGCGCGCAAGGCGTCGACGGCATCGCGAATGAGGTGGTCTTCGCAGACAAGTTCCACCTTCACTTCCGCTACCTTTTCCAGGTCGCCGACCTGGCCGATGTGCGGGCTGGCGCCGTCGAGCGGACGAAACTGGCCGGTGCCACGGGTCTCGAAACAACACGCCTCGTAGTCGCCGATGCGCCCGGCGCCGGTGACGAAGACGGCCTCCTTTACGGCTTCGGCATCTTCCAGCGGAACGAAGAAGGCAAGCTTGTACATCGTTTTCTCCCTGTCGATCCCGTCTGGCTGAAAGCGCGCTGTGCCAGGCAGGAAGTGGCTTCCGTTTCTATGCCTTCCCCCTTTTTGCCACAGCTGGTCGGCAGCGTCAGCCCTTGATACTTCGGCAGGCTGTGCAGTGAAAAAATACTTGTTCAAGGTGTGTACAGTAATCTACCCTGTGTACAGGGTTCGCTGACTTGGCGCTTACCCTCTGCGTTCACACTGAGGAAATTACCCTGATGAAAACGATTCACGTGGTAGCCGCGAAGTGGATGGGAGCTGGTTTGATGGGCCTTACACTGATGGCTGGGGTCGTCCAGGCCGGCAGTCATGGCGACAAACAGGATATCGTCGATACTGCCGTGGCAGCCGGCCAGTTCGAGACATTGGCTGCTGCACTGGAAGCCGCTGGGCTGGTGGAGACCCTCAAGGGTGATGGCCCGTTCACCGTCTTTGCTCCCACAGACGAGGCATTCGCCGCGCTGCCCGAGGGCACCGTGGAAAGCTTGCTGGAACCGGAAAACCGCGAGCAGTTGCAGGCCGTACTCACCTATCACGTAGTCGCTGGTAACGTCATGGCTGAAGATGCGATGGGACTGGACAGCGCCACTACCGTACAAGGCCAGGACGTTACCATCACCACCATGGATGGCAGCGTGATGATCAACGACGCCACCGTGATCCAGGCCGATATCGAGGCGAGCAACGGCGTCATTCACGTCATCGACAGCGTGCTCCTGCCCGAGTGATCACAGCCAGCCCTTGCTGTGTCCACTTGCCACCCTCCGGGGTGGCTTTTTTATGGCGATAGTCGCTAGGGCACGGGCATGTCATGGTGGCGGTAATGACATGGCCGAATGCCCAAGGAGGGAACATGGATCGCGCGCTCACGGCTCTGCTCGAATCTCACGGCCTTTCACCACAGGGGGCGCTGCGGGGCTTGGGTGGCGGGGACATAGCGGCCGTCTATTGGCTGGACACCTCCAAGGGAGCGGTGGTCGCCAAGCAGGACGATGCGCAGCGCCTGGCCGGCGAGGCGGATGGGTTGCGGGCGCTACGTGAGGCGGGCACTTCACTGCGGGTGCCCGCGGTGCTGGCACTGGGTCATGGCTGGCTGGTGATGGAGGCGCTGGAGAGCGGCTCGCGCTCGCAGCACTCGGCAGCTGCGCTGGGTGAGGGGCTTCGCCAACTTCACTCGGTCGGTGCCGATGAACACGGCTGGCCGCGCGACAACGCCTGTGGCCGTACCCCTCAACCCAATGCCCCTATCTCGGACGGGCGTGCGTTCCAGCGCGAGCGGCGCCTGCTGCCGCTGGCTCGCGCCTGTCATCAGCGTGGGCTGCTGGACGATCAGCTGCGTCGGCGCATCGAAGCCGTGGCGCAAACTCTCGAAGCGTGGCTCCCGAACGTTCCGGCAAGTCTCGTACACGGCGACTTGTGGAGCGGCAATGTGCTGCATACCCCGCAAGGGCCTGCGGTCATCGACCCCGCGGTATACCGCCATTACCCCGAGGTGGATCTGGCCATGCTGACGCTGTTCGGTTCGCCTGGCGATGCCTTCTTCGAAGCTTATTGGGATGGTACCGCTCCTGCCGACTGGCCACGGCGGGAGGCGCTGTTTCAGCTCTATCCGCTGCTCAACCATCTGCTGCTGTTCGGTGGTAGCTATCGGGGTGGAGTGGAGCGCACGCTAGACGTCGTCGAGCAAGGGTAACGAGGATCGTTTCATTCAAGGGTACGTTTGAATCCTCTTGCCCGGGACCGCAAGCAGTACATACAATCATGAATGTTACTCGCTTACTCAAGGAAGAGAACCTCATGAAAAGAGGCATCTGCGGTTTCATTGGAAGGATTGCCATTGGTTGTCTGCTGGCGTCGCCGGTTTTCGCAAGTTCGGGTGTCGTGACGCTGCAGGTGGATAACGACGGCATGGTCAGCAGCGATGACGACCATTACACCTCGGGCGTAGAGCTGCTCTGGACCCAGCCGGTCACTCCTCAGCATTGGAGCCAGCGCATCGCAGGCGGCTGGTTCGGCTCGGTGGATGCTCTCAGCTATCACCTGAGCTACCGCATGTATACGCCGGAGGAGGTGGAGCGTCGCGACCTGATCGAGGACGATCGTCCCTACGCCGGCCTGATACTGGGCGGCCTGGCGCTGTATGGACGAGAGCCGCTGCGTGGCGCCTGGCACCGCGAGGATGCGCTTCAACTCGATATTGGTGTGGTCGGGCCGATTACCTCCGCCGACAGCGTGCAACGTGAGGTGCATCGTTTCACCAATAGCCAGCGGCCCCGCGGCTGGTCCCATCAGTTGGGCAATGAGCCCATTCTCAACGTGGGGTATCGCCGCCACTGGTGGCACAACCTGTCGCTGGGGTGGCTCGAGATGCAGCACGGCCCCGGCTTGTCGGCGGCGCTCGGTAATCTGCTGGTTCAGGCCGGCGGTGGTTACGGCCTGCGTCTCGGTCGCGGACTCGACAACAGCATGGGTTGGCCCTCTCTGAGCATTGAGCGCGGGGGCTACCGACAGGTTTCGACATCGCCGGGCAGCGGCTGGAATCTCTTCGCCGCACTCCAGGGACGCTACGTGGCGCATAACCTGCTGTTGGACGGCAATACCGTCCGCGACAGTCACTCAGTCGATCGTCGCGAGCTGGTCGGCGATGCGGTTGTCGGCGTGGCGCTCACCTGGGAGCGCTGGGAGATGAGCCTGGCTCACATCTGGCGCAGCAAGGAGTTCGAGGAGCAGGATGGGGGCACCGTGCACGGTGCGCTGTCGCTGAGCTATCGGCTTTGAGCGGCGCTCTTGTCCCTTGGCCGCCCCGGTTTCCGGGGCGGCCAGGTGAGTTTGCTTACCAGGCCTTGTAGGGTAGGAACTTGCCGTTGAGGGTGAGCAGCACCCGGTCCCCCTTGGGGTCCTCGATCTTGTCCATTTCCATGGTGAAGTCGATGGCGCTCATGATGCCGTCGCCGAATTTCTCCTGCACCACATCCTTCAGCGTCTCGCCGTAAACGCCCACCACCTCGTAGAGCCGGTAGATGAAGGGATCCTGAGGGATCGCCTCGTCCCAGGCCTTGGTGGGGAAGGCCTGCAGCGCTTCGGCCACGTCGCTTTCCACTTCCAGCACGTCGCACAGCTTGTGGGCCACGTCATGGCTGGCGCTGTTCATGCCGTAGCAGGCCGAGGCGGTCCACACCGGCGACAAGCCTACGG
Source organism: Halomonas sp. TH-94 (assembly GCF_057473365.1). Taxonomy (NCBI): domain Bacteria; kingdom Pseudomonadati; phylum Pseudomonadota; class Gammaproteobacteria; order Oceanospirillales; family Halomonadaceae; genus Halomonas; species Halomonas sp. TH-94. Next base: position 75,922 of record NZ_JBYCKL010000051.1, on the reverse strand, counting down.
CGCTGGCGATTTCGTCCCAGCTCATCTTCTTGCGGGCCTTGGCGGCGAGCAGGGTGTGGCGCATCTCGAGTTTATCCATGATGGCTCTCCTTGGGAGTGACAGTGACCAGCTTGGGTGGGGCAGATGCCTGGGCATCGGCCTTGCGGAACGTTACCGAGGCGCTTGCCTCGGCAACGGGGTTGACCGAGCGGGGGTAATGCAAGCCGCGCGAATCCTGAGGAGCGGTTCGCAGTTCACTGGCGCGGTTGACCAGGAAATCGACCAGGTAATTGCGCAGGGTGTAGAAATGCGGATGCTTGACGATCTCGCCACGCGAGCGCGGCCGCGGCAGGTCGATCTCCACGGCTTCGGCGATGCGCGCCTCGGGGCCGTTGGTCATCAGGAAGATGCGGTCGGCCAGCAGGATCGCCTCGTCCACATCGTGAGTGATCATGAATACCGTCTGACGGTCCTGGCTCCAGATCTTCAGCAATTCGTCCTGAATCACTCCTCGTGTCAGTGCATCGAGTGCACCGAAGGGCTCGTCGAGCAGCAGCAGTTCCGGCTTGGTGGCGAATGCCCGGGCGATGCTGACTCGCTGGCGCATACCGCCCGAGAGCTGCGCCGGCTTGCGCATGACGACTTCCTTCAGACCGACCATTTCCAGATATCGCAGGCTGTGATCGGTAACCTGGCTCTCTTTCCACTCCTTCCAGCGAGCGCGTACGCCAAAGCGCACGTTATCCAGTGCCGTGAGCCACGGCAGCAGGCTGTAGTTCTGGAACACCACGCCGCGCTTCAGGCTGGGGCCTCCGATCTCGCGCCCATCCATGATCATGGCGCCTTCGCTAAGGCTGTCCAAGCCGGCGAGGGCGTTCATGATGGTCGACTTTCCGCAGCCGGAGTGACCGATGATGCAAACGAACTCGCCCTTCTGAAGCTGGAAACTGACGTTCTCGAAGACCGTGAGGTCGGGACTGCCCTTGATGCCGGGAAAGCGCTTGGCAGCTTGCTGAACTTCCACGAAGGCATGAGTCATGGCGCTTTACTCCTGGTAGGTGACCAGCCGGGCGATCGACGAGAGCGCAAGGTCGAGCAGCATGCCCACCACGCCGATCACCAGAATGGCGAAGATCACACTGGTCAGATCGAGGTTGTTCCATTCGTTCCACACGTAGTAGCCGATGCCGGTGCCGCCCACGAGCATCTCGGCGGCGACGATGACCAGCCAGGCAATGCCGATAGAGATACGCATGCCGGTGAGAATGGTGGGGGCAGCGGCAGGCAGAATTACCTTGAAGGCGGTCTTCAGTGGCGAAAGCTCATGGGTACGGGCCACGTTGACCCAGTCGTCACGTACCCCGGCCACGCCGAAGGCGGTGTTGAGCAGCATCGGCCAGATCGAACAGATGAAGATCACGAATATCGCCGAGGCTTCGGCATCGCGAATGATGAACAGGGCCAGCGGCATCCACGCCAGCGGTGAGATCGGGCGCAGGACCTGAATGTAGGGGTTCAAGGCACGGTACATCAGTGGCGACATGCCGATCAGAAAGCCCACGGGAATGGCGATGGCCGCGGCCATCAAGTAGCCCGTCAGCACGCGATAGAGCGAGTAGCCAAGCTGGATACCGATTCCCTTGTCGTTGGGGCCGGCATCGTAGAAGGGGTTGGAAAGTTCGACCCAGGCGCGTTCGAAAATTGCCGAGGGTGGCGGTACTCGCGCCGTTTCGTCGGCGCCGCCCATCAGGAGTTCGTACTCGCTGAGTTCCGCTCCCGCCCCACCGAGTATGGGGGCACGATTGAGGCCTTCCCACAGCCCCAGACCGACGATGAGCAGCAGCACGGCCAGCAGCGTGGCGCGGGTGTTGAGGTTCAGTTTCCATTCAGTGGTGGTGCGATCCATGTCAGCTCCTCCTCAGTGCGAAGCTTTCGACATAGGCTTCAGGCTGTGTGTAGTCGAAGGTCTTGCCCATGATCTGGAACTGGCGAGCGTTCTCCTCCGGTGCGTCGTAGCCCAGTTCGCGCATCACCTCACGGGCATCGGTGGCGAGATAGACGTCGCGGGCGATCTGTTGGTAATCCACATCGCCGTCGATATACCCCCAGCGCTTCATCTGGGTGAGGATCCAGATCGCCATCGAATGCCAGGGGAAAGGGTCGAAGTCGATACGGTCGGGCACGTTCTGCACGTTGCCCAAGCCGTCGGCAAAACGCCCGGTCAGTACCTGCTCGATCACCGTCACCGGCTGGTTGAGATAGGCGGCAGGAGCAATGGCTTCGGCTATCTCGGAGCGGTTGGCCGGATCGGAGGAGTATTGAGTGGCATCGATGATGGCCCGCAGCAGCGCACCATAGGTATTGGGATTCTCTCGGGCGAAGCGCGCGCTGGTAGCGAAGGCGCAGCACGGATGACCTTCCCAGATCTCCTTGGTAAGCAGATGAATGAAGCCGATCCGCTCGTAGACCGCGCGCTGGTTGAAGGGGTCGGGGGAGAGGAAGCCGTCGATATTGCCGGCGCGCAGGTTGGCGACCATTTCGGGGGGCGGGATCACCCGGATCTGGATGTCACGGTCCGGATCGAGCCCGTGTTCGGCCACGTAGTAGCGCAGCAGGAAATTGTGCATTGAGTATTCGAAGGGCACGCCGAAGGTGAAGCCGCGCCACTGCTCGGGGTCACGCTTGTCCTGGTGGTCGTTGCGCAACACGATGGCCTGGCCGTTGATGTTCTCTATGGCAGGGGCGATGAAGTGACGCGTGCTGGAACCTGCACCCAACGTCATGGCCAGGGGCATCGGGGTGAGCATATGGGCTGCATCGAAGCGGTCGTTCAGGGAGTTGTCGCGAATCAGCGCCCAGCCGGCAGCCTTGATAACGTTGACGTCGAGCCCGTAGCGCTCATAGAAACCCATCGGATGGGCCATGATGATCGGCGTGGCACAGGTGATGGGGATGAAGCCGATGTCGAGCTGAGGCTTTTCCAAAGGCCCCATGCTCTCCTGGGCGGCGGCCTTGATCGCACTGAGTGGAAGAATGCTCGACAAGGCAGCGGCCATCGTGCCGCCACCCACCAGCTTCATGAATTGGCGCCGATGCATGTCGCTGTGGCCGAAGATCCCGCGTACCAGGGCACTTTCGACGACGCGATCCATCATCGCTTCGCTGTCGCGCGGGGCGTCTTCACCGCCAACGCGAGTGGTGGAGCATTCGCCGCAGCCACAATCGCGGCCATGGACCAGCGACTGGCGGTGATCGAACGGGTTTCCCAGACTGTTGTGATCGTTATTCATATGGTTTCCCCTCGAAGGCGCAGGTGAAGGATTGCCTGCACTCGCCTGGTGCATGGGGACAAGGCGTGCCGGCAGTCGCCTTGACTAAAGCGAGCCGTGTGCCATTTCTTGTGAAATACGTATTAGTCCTTTTCACTCAATGATTTGGGACTACAGCTTCGATGCCGGCCAGCGGTTCGACGGAAGGACGAAATCTCGTCAAAGACGATATCTCGTTGCCGCTGAAACGAAATTTCGTCACTGGTACGTGACTTGTATGGGATGAGAAGACTTTCTGTCGGAGCCTAGCGATGTCTCTCTCCCGTTTGGCGGACGTATCCGCCTTCGAACACGCCCCCATTGCCCTGCTCTTGGCCGACCCACGCGCCGACAGGCTGCTGGCAGCCAATGACGAGGCTTGTCGCCTGCTGGGCGCAAACTACGAGCGACTGGCTGCACGGCCTTTCAGCCATTGCCTGGGACCTTCGTTACCGCTCTGGGTTGCGTTCAGTGACGAAGCCATGGAGCGCTCGCCGGCCTGGTCCGACGACCTGCTGTTGCTCGATACGCGGCGCGTGCCTCACCGGGTGGAAGTGTATGGCCAGGCGCTGGATGACCAACGCCTGCTGTTCGGCGTGATCGAACTCGACAAGGCCGAACAGCGGCGGGCGCGGGCCGATTTGTGGCGCCGACATAGGCGCGGGCATGTGGGCTGGGAGCGGGTCGAGCAGGTTTTCGAGCGTATCGAGCGGCAGAATCAGCTGATTCTGGGGGCTGCAGGGGAGGGAATCTACGGCCTCGATGCCGAAGGCAGAACCACTTTCGTCAATCCTGCCGCTGAGCGTATCCTGGGCTGGAGCAGTGAAGACATAGTCGGCCACGACGCCCACCAGATGTTTCACCACACTCACGCCGACGGCAGCCATTTCCCGGTTCAACAGTGTCCCATCCACGCCTCGTTCAGTGACGGCCAGGTGCATCGCGTCGACAACGAGGTGTTCTGGCACAAGAACGGCGAGGCGATCCCGGTCGAATACACCAGCACCCCCATCTTCGAGACCGGGCGGCTGGTGGGCGCCGTGGTGCTGTTTCGCGACATTCGCGAACGTAAACTCGCCGAGCAGCAGCTGCGCGATGCCTTGGCCGAGGTGGAGTCGCTCAAGCTGCGCCTGGAACTCGAGAACCAGTATCTCCAGGAAGAGATCACCGCCGAGATCAATCATCGTGAGATCGTGGGCGAGAGTCCGGCAGTGGCGCATCTGGTGCGACAGATCGCACTGGTGGCGCCAACCGATGCCAACGTGCTGGTTACCGGCGAATCCGGCACCGGCAAGGAGCTGATCGCCCGGGCGATTCACGCGGGCAGTGGGCGCAGCGACCGGCCGCTGATTCGGGTCAACTGTGCAGCGATCCCCCGCGACCTGTTCGAGAGTGAGTTCTTCGGCCATGTGAAAGGGGCTTTCACCGGGGCAGTGAGCGACCGGCCAGGGCGCTTCGAGCTGGCCGACGGGGGTACGCTGTTTCTCGACGAGGTAGGCGAGATTCCACTGGAGCTGCAGAGCAAGCTGCTGCGAGTGCTCCAGGATCAGCAGTTCGAGCGCGTCGGCGACGACCGTACTCGGGAGGTGAACGTTCGCGTCATCGCGGCGACCAATCGTGAGCTGAGCGAAATGATCGCGGCTGGCCAGTTCCGCGAGGACCTCTATTTCCGTCTCAACGTCTTCCCCATCACGTCGGTGCCCCTGCGTGAACGTATCGGCGACGTGCCGCTGCTGGCCAGCCATTTCCTGCGCCGGGCCTGCCAGAAATTCAACAAGCCCGGCATGCGCATACCACCGGGTCAGATGGAAGCACTCAAGCATTACACCTGGCCGGGTAACATTCGGGAGCTGGAAAACGTCATCGAGCGCCAGGTCATCGTTGCCCAGCGTCGTGATCTTACCTTCGACGAGCTGTTCAAGCTGGCGGAGCAGAGGCCTCTTGAGTCGGCAGGCTGGACCGCTCCGACGTTGCATCAGGCCTCGGGTAAGCCGCCGGAGCCGTTAACCGAACACGAAATGACCCAGCATCAGCGAACCAATGCCGTGGCGGCGCTGCGCGCCTGCGGCGGCAAGGTGTCGGGAGCGGGAGGTGCGGCGGAGTTGCTGGGCCTGCGACCGACGACCCTACGTTCGCGGCTCAAAGCGTGGGGTATCGAGTCACGCGATTACCGTACCTAGCCCTGTGCGGCAGCGCGCTTATACTGAAGGCCTTGGTGGGGGGTAGGCAGAGGTAGGCGCATGGGGAGCACGGCTATGCATGATACGAACAAGTGGCGCGGCCGTCAGGTGGCGCTGTTGCTGGGTTGGCTAGCATTCGGCGTGCCTGCTTGGGCCACGCCAGGTGAAATCCGACATTCGAGCAGTGCAATTGCCTTTCAGCCCGTACTGCATCCCGTTGACTGGCATCGCCAGCACTGGCACCAGCATCGTCGGGTCGATCCTTCGTTCAGCGTCGAACTCCCCTGGATACTATTCGACCCTCGCTTTCGCTGGGGGCATGCCCCTGGGCCTGGGGAGCCGGCACAGCCCGGTGCCGTGAGGCCGCGGGAGCGCGGCGAAATGTGGCGAGACGACGTCATGGGGCCGGGGGGAGGCGAGAGGATCGAGGTGCATCCCGAAGGGCGTATTCTGCGTAGCCGGCCGCGCTCGGATCGATCGGCGTCGTCCCAGCGCGATGCCGACCGAATCGACTAGTCGGTGCCCTTGAGAGGTTTGTCCCGCCTCGCCCAAGCAAGAAGCCGCTGCCACCAGCGTTCTACATGGCGCCAGGGCTGGAGGGGCGGAGACCTGCGGTGGGGGCGGGCGATGAATTCAGCGATGGGTGCTACCTGGCTATCGCGGTCGAGCATCGGGGCGTGTCCGCAGCCGGGTACTTCCAGCGTCACCAGGCCGGGCTGTGCTTCGGCCATTCGCAGCACGCTTGCGGCATCCAGCAAAGGCGATTCAGCCCCCCGGATCACCATCAGCGGGCATTGGATCGCTCGCCAGTCTGCCCAGGTGTCGCGGGGCGTGTCGTGAACGAACTGCTCGGCGATGCGTGGATCGTAATGGTAGGTCCAGCTGCCGTCGGGTAGTCGGCGTGCGCTGCCCAGCGCCAGCCGCCGCCATGCCGCCTCGCTCTCGATCCCGAAGCCGGCATAGTGTTCGGTCAGTTCCGCCTGAAGCTGGGCGAAGGTGGTGAAACGATGCGGCCTGCCGAAATAGAGTGCCAGCTGCGTCAGGCCTTGAGGGTTCAATTCGGGTCCGACGTCGTTGAGCACCAGACGCTCGATGCGATGCGCGCTCTCGGCGTCGGCGGCCAGCAGCATCCCCAACAGGCCCCCCATTGAGGTGCCGACCCACGGCACTGTCTCCAGCTCGAAGTGATCCAGCACGGCCAGGGCAACTTTCTTGTAGCTGCGATAGAGGTAATCTTGAGGCGGAATCGGCGACCAGCTCGAAAGCCCGCGTCCCGGCGTGTCTGGGGCCAGCACACGCCACTCGGGTCCGAGCGCACGGGCGAAGCTTTCGAAGTCGCCACCGTGGCGTGCCAGGCCATGCCAGGCGACCACGGTTCTCGGTGCGTCGGGGTGCCAGATACGCACGGCTATCTCCAGGCCACCCAGCGGAACCAGTTCCAGTGCATCCATGTATGTCTCCGTCAACGTCTATGCTGCTATGCAGCATAGACTGTTTTTACTGCATCCGCTCGACTCATGGAAGGCACGGGAAACAGGCGCAAGGCTAGTATACATACATCGTTGTAGCTATAATCCGTCGCAAGCTAATCACCTGCCATGCGACCCCCTGCCCTTGGGCGAGTTGCCCCATGACGTACCACGACATTCAGCGGAGACCCAATATGCATCTGTCACTTCCGGGAGCGCGCCTTCCCGTGAAATGGATTCTGGCTGTCGGCCTCATGGTCTCTCTGCTGGCGGGCTGCGAGCAGAATGGAAACGGCGGGGCCCCCGCTGGGGCCGGTGGCCGTCCGCCGCCCACGGTGTATGTCATGAACGTCGAGCCGCGCTCGGTCGACGTGGTGGAGGAGTACGCTGCTCGCGTACGTGGCTCTCGTGAAGTGGAAGTGCGCGCCCGTGTGCAGGGTATCTTGCAGGAGCGCCTGTACACCGAAGGCCAGGTCGTCGAGGCGGGGCAGCCCCTGTTTCGCATCGACCGTGACTCCTATGACATCGAACTCAAGCGGGCCCAGGCCGAGCTGGCCAATGCTCAGGCCGAGCTGAACCAGGCGCAGCGCGAATGGCGGCGTATCTCGACCCTTTTCCAGCAGAATGCCGTCAGTGAACGTGAGCGAGACTCGGCGCTCTCCGGTCGAGAGTTGGCCGAAGCGCGCTACGCCCTGGCAGAGGCCGGCGTGGCCAATGCCGAACTCAATCTCGACTATACCGAAGTGCGAGCGCCGCTGGGCGGCATGACCGGATTGGAGAGTTTTCCCGAGGGCAGCCTTATCGAACGCGGCACATTGCTGACCACCGTGACCCAGCAGGACCCGATACACGTGCGCTTCTCCCTGCCCGAGGGCGACGCCTCCCTGCAGCGTACGGCGCGGCGTGCCATGGCCACCAACGGTGAAGCGGTGCAGCGCGAGGCGTTGCTGACGCTGCCCGACGGTAGCGAATACGACGAGGTGGGTATCGTCGACTTCACCGACAGCACCATCGACCCGCGTACCGGCAGCGTTTCCGCGCGCGCCGTGTTCCCCAACCCCGGCGGCGACGTGGTGCCGGGCCAGTTCGTACGCATCCAGCTCCTGGTGCAGACCCTGGAGGACGTGTTCCTGATTCCTCAGGAAGCGGTCGGTCAGGGCCAGGCAGGCGCGCGGGTCTTCGTGGTGGTCGATGACGTCGCCGAGGCGCGCACGGTGGAGCTCGGGCCCATTGTCGATGGCGAACAGGTGGTGCTCTCCGGACTCGAGGCCGGGGATCGCCTGGTGGTCAATGGACAAGTGGCGCTGCAGGATGGCATGCCGGTGAGCGTCAATGAGGTCGAGAGCCACGAGGAGGCGCTGCAGGAAGCCGAAGACGAAGCCGCTGCCGCCGAGGCGGAAGCCGAAGCCGAAGCTGCCCAGTCCGGCGAGGAGGCGTAATGCTCAGGTTCTTCATCGACCGGCCGATCTTTGCCTCGGTCATCTCCTTGGTCATCATGCTGGCGGGGCTGGCGGCACTGCGGGCGCTGCCGGTAGAGCAGTATCCCGATGTGGTGCCGCCTCAGGTCGTGGTGCAGGCCGCCTATCCCGGTGCCAGCGCCGAAGTGCTGGCCGAGGCGGTGGCAGCCCCGCTGGAGCAGGAGATCAACGGCGTCGACAACATGCTCTACATGGAGTCGAGCGCCACCGACGCCGGGAGCCTACAGATCACCGTCTCCTTCGAGATGGGAACCGACCCCGACCAGGCGGCGATCAACGTCAACAATCGGGTACAGGCGGCTACTGCCCGCCTGCCTCAGCAGGTGCGCAACCAGGGGGTAAGGGTCGAGGCGCGCTCCACCAATATTCTGATGGTGCCGGTGATGTACTCGCCGGACGGCAGCCAGGACCCGCTGTTCATCTCCAACTATGCGCTGCTGAACGTACTCGACGAGCTGGTGCGGATTCCGGGGGTGGGCGACGCCTCGCTGTTCGGCGCCCAGGACTACTCGATGCGCATCTGGCTGTCGCCGGATAAGCTGGCGCAATACGACCTGACACCGTCCGAGGTGGCCGCGGCCATTCGCGAACAGAATGCCCAGTTTGCCGCCGGCCGACTGGGTGCGGAGCCGGCACCCGACGATCAGGCATTCACTTTCACCGTCACCACCCGCGGCCAGCTGTCCGATCCCGAGGAGTTCGAGCGCATCATCCTGCGGGCCGACGAGCAGGGCGGCACACTGCGCCTTGGCGACGTGGCACGTGCCGAACTGGGCGCACAGAACTATGCCTTCACCGCTACCTACAACGGCCAGGCGGCGGTGCCCATGGGGGTCTATCTGCAGCCCGGGGCCAACGCCCTGGAAACTGCCGATGCGGTGCGCGCAGCTCTCGATGAGGTGGCCGCACGCTTCCCCGAGGGGGTGGCCTACACCGTCCCCTACGACACCACCGAATTCGTCGAGATTTCCATTCGCGAGGTGTTCGTTACCCTGCTGATAGCGGTGGGCTTGGTGGTACTGGTCACCTTTATGTTCCTGCAGCACCTGCGGGCTACCCTGATCCCGGTGGTCGCCATTCCGGTGTCGCTGATCGGTACCTTTGCCGGCATGCTGGCGCTGGGGTTCTCGGTCAACCTTCTGACCCTGTTCGGCCTGGTACTGGCCATCGGCATCGTGGTGGACAACGCCATCATCGTGCTGGAGAACGTCGATCGACTGATCAACGAGGAGGGCATGAAGGCGCGCGATGCCGCCGTCGAAACCATGAAACAGGTAGCCGGTGCGGTGGTCTCGTCGACCCTGGTATTGGTGGCGGTTTTTGCCCCGGTGACCTTCCTCGGCGGCCTTACCGGCGAACTCTATCGTCAGTTCGCCGTGACCATCGCGATTTCGGTGGTGGTGTCCGGTGTGGTGGCACTGACCCTCACGCCGGCCATGTGCGCCATGCTGCTCGACAAGCAGTCCCACTCCGTGGCCAAGCCGTTCCAGTGGTTCAACGCCGGCTTCGACAAGCTGACTGCGGGCTTCAGCTGGATGGTGGGCAAGCTGCTGCGTCACGCGGTGCTCGGCGTGCTGCTGTTCGTCGGCGTGCTGGCCTTGACCATGTTCTCGCTGAACCGTTTGCCGCCGGGGCTGGTTCCGCAGGAGGATCAGGGTGTGGCGCTGGTGGTGTACCAGCTGCCGGCAGTCTCGGCGCTGGGCCGTACGGAAGCGGTGCGCGATCGGGTATCGGCGATGCTCACCGACATGGACGAAGTCGATGAATTCACGAGCTTCGCCGGTTTCGACATCATTGCCGGCTCGCTGCGCAGCAACACCGGGGTGGGCTTCGCCAATCTGGCGGACTGGGACGACCGGCGCGGCCCGGGGCAGGACGCGCAGTCGCTCACCGGGCGTATCATGGGCATGGGCGCGGGCATCCCGGAAGCCAACGTATTCGCCTTCACCCCGCCGCCGATCATGGGGCTGTCGCTGACGGGTGGCGTCGAGGGCTATCTTCAGGTGCGAGGCGATTCGACGCCCCAGGAGATCCAGGCGATGGCCGGCGAACTGGCCGCCGCCGCCAACGCTCGGCCCGAGCTTGCCAACGCGCGTACCACCCTGGATACCGGCATCCCTCGCTACAGCGCAGAGGTGGACCGCGAGAAGGCGCGGGCCATGGGGGTGCCGATCAATCAGATATTCGAGACCATGCAGAGCACCTTCGGCGCGCTCTACGTGAACGACTTCACCCTGGAAGGGCGTAACTGGCAGGTGAACCTGCAGTCGGAGGGCGAGTTCCGCAGCCGGCCCGAGGATCTCAACAAGGTCTTCGTGCGCTCGGAGTATGGCGAGATGCTGCCGCTGAGTTCGCTGGTCACTCTGGAGCGTACGCCGGGGCCGGACATCATCAACCGCTTCAACGTCTACGCGGCGGCCAAGTTCATGGCCGATGCCGCGCCGGGCTATACCACCGGCCAGGCCAAGGTGGCCATGGACGAGGTTGCGGCCCAGGTACTGACCCAGGGCAATACGCAGCTCGGTTGGGTCGGCGAGGCCTTTCAGCTCGATGCTGCGGCTGGTGCCGGCGGGCTGGCCTTTGGTCTTGGCATGGTGATGGTGCTGCTGATCCTGGCCGCCCAGTATGAGCGCCTGACCCTGCCGCTGGCCGTGGTGACGGCAGTACCCTTCGGCGTGCTGGGCGCAGCGTTGGCCGCGATGCTGCGCGGCTTCCCCAACGACATCTATTTCCAGGTGGGACTGCTGGTGCTGATCGGCCTGGCGGCGAAGAACGCCATTCTGATCGTCGAATTTGCGGCCCAGAACCGGCGTGCAGGCATGAGCTCCTACGATGCGGCACTCGCCGCGGCCCAGCAGCGTTTCCGCGCCATTCTGATGACCGCCCTGACCTTCATCATCGGCAGCTTGCCGCTGGTGTTCGCCACCGGCGCGGGGGCGGCCAGCCGCCAGGAAATCGGTACGGTAGTGGTAGGTGGCATGCTGCTGGCCAGCTCGCTGGCACTGATTTTCGTGCCGCTGGCCTACAAGCTGCTGGAGGATCTGGCCACCTGGGGCCGCGAGCGCAGGCAGCGCGGCGAAGAGAGCAAGGCAAGCCGGGCGTAATGCCCGGCGTTGCCGATAGGGTCAGCGCCCGTTCGGCGCACGTGCAAGCAGCTCGAGCTGAGTATCGAGCAGTGCCGCACCGCGTTCATGTAATGAGAACTGCTCATGGTTGCGCAGCCAGTCGTGGAATAGTCCGCCAAGCATTGCCTGGAGCAGCCTGGCGGCTATTTCCGGCGAAAGGTCCTGACGCAGGTGGCCCATCGCGGCGGCTTTGCTGAAGTAGCCCTTCAGCGCTCCGCATGCTTCCTCTGCCATCTCGTTCTGCATCGCCAGCGGGTCGATCTCAGCGAAGGTTTCGCAGTGGTGGATCAGGATGGCATGCACGCGGCGATAGCGCGGCTGTTCGAGGCGCAGAAAGCCGCGCAGGCAAGCCTGACGGATGGCTTCCAGCGGCTTTTCGGCAAGGCTCGGGTCGCCGATCTCCTCGACCAGTTCCTCGAATGGCATACGCACCCGTTGCAACATGGCGCGGAACAGGTCGGCCTTGTTCTTGAAGTGCCAGTAGACCGCACCGCGAGTCATACCCGCTTCGCGAGCGATCTGCTCCAGTGACGTGCGTGCTACGCCACGTTCGAGAAAGACGCCCTCGGCAGCATCGAGCAGGGCTTCGCGGGTGGCAGCGGCTTCCGCCTTGGTACGTCGCGCCATGATGGGTCGTTTCTCCTCGGGCCTGCCGTTTGCTCCATTCTAACGCAGCGTGCTTCGTCTTACATTCAACTCTGTATGGTATTTCCCGGCCGACAGCGTCGTCCCTACCGGCTCGTATTCCACGGTGGGGAAGGGTATAACGGTTCGAACACTGTTCGTAATGGGAAATATCATGCCCCGCGCCTCTTTCGAGCTTGCCGGCGTCACGATTCAGGCTGGCAGCCGTCTTCAAGTCGACGTGCCGGTGGCGAGGCTCTATACCCATGCGCCGCTGCATATTCCCGTGGAGGTTGTACACGGTCGCCGCCAGGGGCCCGTGCTGCTGGTATGTGGCGGCATACACGGCGACGAGATCAACAGCGTGGAGATCGTGCGCCGCCTGATGCGCTCGAAGCAGATCCAGGGCCTGCACGGCACTCTGATCGCCGTACCCGTGGTCAACGTATTCGGTTTCATGCAGCACAGCCGCTACCTGCCCGACCGGCGTGACCTCAATCGCTGTTTTCCCGGCAGCGAGACGGGCTCGCTGGGGGCGCGGGTGGCATCACTCTTTCGCGAGCAGATCGTCGATCACGCCACCCACATCATCGACCTGCACACCGGCGCCATTCACCGTACCAACCTGCCGCAGATCCGCGCCCAGCTCAGCCCGGGCAGCGAGACCGAGCGAATGGCCAACGCCTTCGGCGCGCCCGTCATCCTCAACGCCGAGCTGCGTGAAGGCAGCTTGCGCCATTACGCACAGACGCGGGGCATACCGGTGCTCACCTACGAGGCCGGCGAGGCGCTGCGCTTCGACGAGTGGGCGATCTCTCCGGGCGTACGCGGTGTGCTCAGGGTCATGCGCCGGCTTGGCATGCTGGCGGGGGAGCATCGCCGCCGGCCCCCACCGGCAGCGGAGCTGGCCAACGGCTCGAGCTGGGCACGAGCCCCCATCGACGGCATTCTCCGGCCCAAGGTGCGCCTCGGCGCTCGGGTGGCCAAGGGCGATGTGCTGGGCAAGGTGGCGGATCCGCTGGGCAATGCCGAAGCCAGTGTCAGGGCCATGGCCGACGGCATCGTGATCGGCATGAGCCGGCTACCGTTGGCCAACGAAGGCGAGGCGCTGTTTCATATTGCCCGCTTCGATGCCATCGAAGAGGCAGAGAACGCCATAGAGAACTTCCATTCGAGCCTCGAGCCGCTCCCTGACCCGCTCTACTGATCCGGTTCAGGCCGTTTCGGCAGGCTCCCGTTCCGGCACCAGGCTCAGCGCATCGTCGAACACTCGCAGGCAGGCGCCATCCAGGTGGCCGTTCTCGGAAAGATGACGGCGGAAACGACGCCCCCCCGGCTGGCCTTGGAACAGCCCCAGCAGGTGGCGGGTGATATGGTTGAGCTTCGCCCCTTCCTCGAGCCGGCGGGCGATGTAGGGGCGGAACGCACGAGCGGCGGCATGTCGGCTCACGGCCGGCCCCGTTTCACCGTACAGCGCCTGGTCCACCCCGGCCAGCAGCCAGGGGTTCTGATACGCCTCGCGGCCGACCATCACGCTGTCCACGTGCTTCAGCTGCTCGCGGCACTCATCCAGCGTCTTGATTCCGCCATTGATACCGATGTGCAGCTCCGGCCGGCTGGCCTTCAAGCGATGCACGCGGGGATAGTTCAGCGGTGGGATATCGCGGTTCTCCTTGGGCGAGAGCCCCTGCAGCCACGCCTTGCGCGCATGCACGATGAACACCTCGCAGCCGGCATCCGCCACCTGGGCGATGAAGCGTTCCAGATCGGCATCCTCGTCCTGGTCGTCGATCCCGATACGGCACTTGACCGTGACCGGGATCTTCACCGCCTCGCGCATGGTGCGCACCGCTGCGGCGACCTTCTCGGGATGACCCATCAGGCAGGCGCCGATCAGGTTGTTCTGCACCCGGTCACTGGGGCAGCCGACATTGAGGTTTACTTCGTCGTAGCCCCACGCCTCGGCAATGGCCGCGCACTCTGCCAGCTCGCCCGGGTCGCTACCGCCCAGCTGCAATGCCAGCGGATGCTCCACCTCGTTGTAACCGAGGAAGCGTTCACGAGGGCTGCCGTGCAGGATGGCACCGGTCGTCACCATCTCGGTATAGAGCAGCGCCTGGCGGGTCAGGGTGCGAGCGAAAGCGCGGTAGTCGCGGGTCGTCCAGTCCATCATCGGCGCGACGGAGAACGTCCTATCCAGCGCAGGGCGCGTCGTGCCAGTATCCATGCGGGTTTCAGCAGTTGCCTTGTCAGTCATAACTGTTCATATTTACAGTATTGGGCATGGGTTTTTCACGATGCCTTGTCACAATTTTTGCACTCCGCGCCGTTGGAATTTGTCACATTGGGGGAGCGAGCGTTGGCGACGATAGTCAAGCGGCCGCGAAAGGGCGGCAGTTTCTCATACCTGGCTAGGATCCGCATCGCTCGTCGTGGACAACCAGACCACTCCGAGTCGCGGACGTTCCCCAAGAAGGCAACAGCCGAGGAGTGGGCGAAGCTTGAGATGGAGCTGATATAGCCATGGTGCATCACCTTGGATACCAGAGCTGACCACTTCGCCCTGTCTCTTGTAGGATATTTCTTACAAAGAAAGGCGCTAAATTCTTATCTCATTTCATAACCTGCGTTAAACCACAATGGGAATAGAACTACTACAGTAGTTATACAGCGGGCGACGGAGAGCCCTGAAGGGAAGGCAGAGCAAGGGATTTGCTCGGTACCAAGGACGCTCGAGCAGGATGCTTGAGAAGGTGGAAAGGAAGCGAAGATTCAGCCCGGCCTCATGGCCGGGTTTCGCGTTAGTGGGCTCTGCATAAGCCTCTGGCTGCGCTGCCACTTGCCTTCGCTCCGAGCGGCGGGTCACTGATCGGCGTCGGAAGGAGCCAGCCTGTTCTTGCTGCTGCGGTGCGGCCAGTATTACTTCTTCTTCCTCATGAAAGGGAATATCTTGCCCATGGCGTCGGCGAGCACTTGGTCGAGCGGTTTGTGCTCCAGGCTGATAGCGGCTCTCGCTGCGGTATAGGTGCCTTTGTATTCCTTAGCTATTTCGCTGTCCGTCATGTTGTCTGGCAACCGCTCTGTTTCCCGGATTGCGTCGATGACTGCCTTGTCCATGTTGCCCTCCACTGAAGCCAATCACTATCGAGCATAGTGCAGAACAGCCTTGGCTGCGGCGCATCCCCACGCATGGATTCAGGCGGCGGCGTGTCGCCTCGTCTAAGCCGGCTTAGGCGTTCCGCTTACACTGCCTGTCGGCGATCTCTTACAGCTCATGGTGTCTTAGGTTAATACACAGCTCCCCCTATGGCTGTCATAGTAACTCCATCGGGCAAGGAGGCCCTTCAGGGAAGACCGAGTCAGGGAGACTCATGACCAAGGACGCTCAGGCAGGACGCTTGAGGTGGTGGAAAGGAAGCGAAGATCCAGCCCGGCCTCACGGCCGGGCTTTCGCGTTTATAGAGCTTGCGCTTTGAGCAGTTCGTCCCAGCGGGTCGAGTAGCGGTTGGTGAGGTGGGCGCAGCGCAGGTGCCACGCCGCCCCTGGGCTGGGGGTGCCGAGCTTGATAGTGCCGCGCCCCATTCTGCCGTTGAGTTGGTCCATCACGTTCATCAGCCGCTGGCTGCGTTGGCGTTCGGCATCGCTCTGGGGCGTGTCGAGCAGCGAGAGCTGCTGTCGTTCGGCGTCGATCAGGTCCAGCAGCATCACCCCCCCTTTCTGATAGAGATAGCCCTTGCGGTAGATACGCTGCAGGGCCTGGCCGGCGGCGCTGAGGATCTCGCGGCTGTCGTCGGTGGGGCGGGGCAGCTCGATCACTAGGCTCGGTGAGTACTGGGGCAGGTCGTTTCTGAATGGGTTGGTCTTGAGGAAAACCAGCACGGCGCGAGCGAGGCTGCTCTGGCGGCGCAGTCTCTCGGCGCTGCGCTGTCCGTGCTGACGTATCGCTTCGCGGATCTCGCCCAGATCGTCGGTGAGCCTGCCGAAGCTGCGACTGGTCATGATGCGCTGGCGGGCTTCGTCGACGTCGTTCATTTCGATGCAGGGAATGCCCCGCAGCTCCAGGACGGTGCGTTCAAGGGTGACACCGAACAGGCGGCGAATACGCTTCGGGTCGGCCTGGGCGAGGTCCCAGGCGCTCTTGAGGCCCAGCGCCGCCAGCCGCTCGACCAGCCGCCGCCCCACGCCCCAAATGTCACCCAGCTCGATCCTCTTCAGAAGCCCCTGGGTTTCCAGGCTGCCGGGGGGCAGTACGCACACGCCGCCGTAGGCGGGCATCTTCTTCGCCGCACGGTTGGCCAGCTTTGCCAGTGTGCGGGTGGCGGCAACGCCCACACAGACGGGGATGCCGGTGTACTGGCGCACCTTGTGATAAAGCTGGCGCGCATGCGCGAGCAACTGGGCGTGCTCGAAGCCATCGAAGCGCACGAACATCTCGTCGATGGAGTAGGGCTCTACGGCTGGGGCGAACTCCTCGAGAACGGCCTGCACCCTTTGGCTCATGTCGCCGTAGAGCTCGTAGTTCGACGACAGCAGGTGAATATCGCCCTGGTGCACCAGGGGTTCAAGCTCGAATGCAGGCGCTCCCATGGAGATGCCGATTGCCTTGAGCTCGTTGGAAAGGGCGATGACGCAGCCGTCATTGTTCGACATTACGCCCACCGGAAGGCCGCGCAGCCGGGGTTGAAAGACGCGCTCGCAGCTCACGTAGAAGGTATTGCAGTCCACCAGGCCGATCATGCTCATACGGCGTACTCGTGGATGACCGCGCGCACCACGCCCCAAACCTGGCATTCGAGGTCGAGGAGCGGAATAGGAGCGTAGCGCGGGTTGCCGGAACAGAGACACGGCACCCCGTCCCGCAGTTCGTAGCGTTTGACCGTAATCTCGCCCTCGACCATGGCGACGATGATATGGCCGGGGCGGGGGTCGACGGAGCGATCGACGATGAGGGTATCCTTCTCACGAATGCCCAGCTTGACCATGCTGTCGCCCGTGACTGCAAGGAAGAACGTGGAGGAGGGGTGCTTGATGAACCGCTCGTTGAGGTCCAGGGTGCGGCCCTCGTAGTCCTGAGCCGGGCTGGGAAAGCCGGCGAGCCCGGCGCGGCCCAGGGCGAGGGGAAAGGGAAGGGCCAGCGGTGCCGGGGCAGGGCGTGCTGGAATGAGACTCTCTGGTGGCATGGGCGGCTCCTTACAAAAACTGTCATTATATACAGTATCTCGGGAGTACCTGGCTCAGGCAACAGGCAATTGCTAATGAAAGTTAAGTTTGTGGGGGTTCTGGGGAAAAAATAGCTACGATATTTTTGGAAAGATCATTTTAAATGCCTCTTAATGTTGTCGCATGAACATGGCTGTTTAGCATCACTTTCTTCTGAAATATGGTGCTTGGAATGGCTTGAATCATGGCTAATCGTTGCTGAATTGTCGGCAATCTCTTACGCAATTCCTTAGCTCAGGTTAAGGCTAAGCGTAGCGGTAAGCTGTCAGAGTGTGCCTCTCGGGCAGGGAAAGCCCGGCAAGGAAGATCGAGACATGGAAGGCTCATGTGGCCATGGATGCTCGAGCAGGAAGCTTGAGGAAGAAGAAGGGATGCGCAGAAACAGCCCGGCCTTTTGGCCGGGTTTTGCGTTTGGTTTCGGCGGGGGCGTGCCGCTACATTGGGAAACCTTTTGTTGCCTAAGTTTGCTTGAAAGCCGCTTATGCTTGGCTAGGCTGAAAAGTGTACGAAGGGCAGGAAGCCCGGCAAGGGAACAGGGAAGGCCTAACGCGACAGGATGTCATGTGGCCAGGGAGTTCCTCAAGCACCATCTGCTAGAGAAGCAGCATGACAGCCCCCGCACTGCTTGGTGTGGGGGCTGCTTCTTTTCCTTTTGCTTTCAATTGCTTGGAGTTTTCCGTCAGAGGAACCCCGAGTGACGTATTACGTCATCTATCGTCAATCTCGTACAGGCAGAGCCGCCGATGTTCGCTATTGGCGGTGGTCAAAGCCTGCGAGACTATACTCGATGAGCCAAGGACGACTCCGCAGGGAAGAAGGCGCCAGGATGGCTGCTTAACCAAGGACGCACGGGCAGGATGCCTGTGGCAGTGAGCCAGGAGCACTAAACCCGGCCCCGGTCGGGTTCTTCTGGTATCTGACTCTGATTGACGCGGACTTTGCGTTCACCGAGGGCGATGAATTCTAACCATTAGCCTTCAGGTCTTGGTGCTACTAGCCTGACGACTATCTCGCAAGGAGGCGGGGATCAGGGAGCGCCGGGCGGGAAGCCTGCTGACGCCAAGGATGCATGACAGGCAGGTCATGGTGAGCTGAAAGGAAGCAATGATTGGAGCCCGGCATGCGCCGGGTTTTCTTTTGGTTTGTCGTCGCTTGGTGGCTCCGGACGCTGAGCATGGCTTGGCTGTGGGCTGACGCTCTTGGTAAGCGAATGAAAAAATAGCATGCAAAACGTTAACCTGAGTTAATTCGTTTCTTCGGCCTTGGTGGCACTGTGTACAGCGCTCGAGCTGGGGCTCGGCGCCTGCTTGCCGGCGCGAGGGGCTGTCGGCAGCGCAGGCGGCCCGCCTGGCCCCATCGGCTGCCTCAGCACTGAATAAGTATGACAATAGCATGAAGGAGTTCGATCAAGACAAGCGACGTTGTTCACTTGGGAAAGTGACGCAGGAGAAGAAGAATGATCAAGCTAACTTGGAAGGCAGGATCAAAATTCCTTGACGAGAAGGGTCCCGGTATCGCAGTCGTGCTGTTTATGACGTTCATGTCATGGATGTTGTTCTGGCCACATGGCTTGAGTGTCAACATGGCTGTGGGCAATGAGCCGGAAACAATAAGATATGAAAAAATAAAGGCATCATACTCCCAAAACGCAGCTGAACTCATGCGGCTGGATGAGAGTATCTTTTCCCGTACGCTAAGCATCCTCGATAAACAAAAATACTATTGTTTGTTGACCGATTTTTTCGACGCGGAAAGCGAACAGGGGCTCCGCACAGAGGAGGTGTTGCGCTATGAATCCTTGTGTGAGGTCTTCACCGATGCAGCGGGTATGGTCGACACTTATGTCGATCGGCTGAATGGCTGGGCAGGGTTCTACCCTGAGCTGCACGAATTCACGCTGCATGCCATGGGTAGACAGCAGCTGATCGGGCCTTTTCTGACACAGGCAGAGTGTGTCGAAATTACCGATCGCCTACTCCGGCTGGGTGAGCATGCATCGAATTGCGAACCCTATGGCCGCTACTCGAACGAGCATTATAACGCTGCTTTGGTAGCCGACCGAAACTGACAGACTCAGCTGTCGCACCATGGATTCGGTGTGTTTCGGCTGCCGGCCTGACAGCCGGTGGCCCACTCGCCCGAGGCCCCTGGCTTCTCTGGCCTGCTGCGCAAGGAGGGGATAATGAATAAATCACGAGGAAGTGGGTCGCGGAAAGTCTACAATGGTAAGGCGTTTTATTTTGTCTTGTTTCTGGCTTTTCTGGGCTGGCTTCTGCTTACGCTGAAGTTTCAGCTTGTTACCATTGAAAAGGCCAAGGGAATAACAAGAGATAATGAGGGGGCGGGGTGGGATTATTTTAACTACGCCGCCGAGCAATACTCGTTGAACGAATATTTCATTCAACAGACTTCCGGTTTTTTGGAGCTGTTTGAGAAATATTGTGAGCCGGAGGATTCTGGGCAGGCCGATATCGAAAATGCAGCCGCGCTAAAAGCAAGGCGTGAAGCGGTATGTCGTGTGCTCTCTGAAGCGGGCGAAATGGTGGCGTCTCATTATCACCGGTTTGGAGAAGGCGGCGCTAACCGAAACGTTCTGTTTCGCTTCAACCTCGTTGGCAGTGAGATGGAAAGTGAGAAGGAGATATCGCTGGGTCCGTTCTTTTCACGCGCCGAGTGTTCGGTGATTGCCGCGAGGCTAGTTCAACATGGTGAACAGGTGACCGCCTGTTTGCCATATGAACCTTGGCAGCATGAACTCTTCTTTGCCACTCTTGTCGATTGACTTTGCCCAAGCCCAGGGCGCCGAGAGCAGGACTTGTCAGCTTGTCGGGTGTTAGGCTAGGGGAGCAATGTTAGGTCAGGAGATAGGCATGAAGGCATGGCGTCGATCCTGCGCGGGGCTGTTGGCTGCGCTGTGGCTGTCGGGTTGTGGTGGGGATGGCAATGGCGTACCAGTCGAGGAGGAGGCTGAACTCGAGCAGCCGAGCGAGGTTGCCATGGAGCCTGCGGAAGACCCGGTCGAGGTGGAGCCGCTGACGGTGGAAATCAGAGTATCTGCCACACTGCGTAGCGACCGCCGGCTGATGGTCGAAGGGGAGACCAACCTACCTGATGACACACACCTGTTGGTGGTGGTGGAGCGCGAACTGAGCGGCGTACGCTGGCAGTCGCGTACGGAAGTTTCGGCGGGGCGCTTTGCCGTCGGGCCGTTCGGGCCGGGTAGCGGCCTGCCGGATGGCGGCTATACCATCACCGCCAACCTGGTGGAATCCAGTGTTCAACCGCCCAGCGTGCGTGAGCGAATCGGCGATCAGGGCGAACACCTGGAAGGAGACCTGGTTCGGGGTACGCGGCATGGCCTGGGGCAGGTGGCGAGCTATTCGCGACGCTACCTGATCGGCAGCGAACCTCGCCGGGCAGCCGATCAGGTAGAGGTGCTTGAAGTGGAATGACCGAGTGGCGCCGCTCAGGCGCTCTCCATTCTCCAGCGCGCCAATAACCTTCCCACCACCCTTTCGCTGGCATCCAGAGGAGCCGGCAAAGCCGAGGGCTCATGGCCGTTACGGCATAGCAGCTCGCCGCTTTCACCGTGCTCTAGCTGACCGATATACAGCCCACCTGCACCCTCGATCAGGTAGCGCCCGGGCTGGTCGCAACTCTCCGTCGGGCCAAAGGCTGCCAGATCGCCACTTTCTAGATAGTCGAAGCGCTCACCCGGGGCGGGGGTGACCAGATAACACTCGCCTTGCCATTCCACACCAGCAAAATCTTCTTTGAACAGCGTGAAGCGGTTTGCGTTGGGTGCCTGCCATGGTGCCGGGGGTTTGCAGCGAAGAAAAAGAGGGGATGGTGCGGTTTGCGTTTCACCTTCGAGCAGCTGACCTAGCGAGCAACCCAGGGCGTCGGCCAGTGCGACCAGTCGCTCGTGCCCGATCTGCTTGATTGCACCCGACTCCCAGTAGGAGATCGTGACATCCGAAACGCCGACCTTCCTTGCCAGTGCGGCTTTGTTGAGATTAGCCTGCACTCTTAAGCTCTTGATTCTATTGCCCAGTGAATCCATTTCATCAACCTGACGACGGTGGGTGAACTAAAGGGAAATGATAGTCAATGATCTGTGTTAACTGTGCAAATTTAACACTTCAACGCTTAGCACACTATAAGGAAGAAGCTTTAGAGGCGTAATCCTCGGGCTTTTTTCATCCAAGATGCTTGTGAGGAGGCGTGTCGGAGGGCTGGTGCGGCTGCCCGAGCCGATCCAGGTGCGTATAATGCCGCGATACGCTTCTCCTAATGGATAAGGACGACATGACTGTACGTACTCGCATTGCGCCGTCACCGACCGGCGATCCCCACGTAGGTACCGCCTACATTGCGCTGTTCAATCTCTGCTTTGCGAGGCAGCACGGTGGACAGTTCATTCTGCGTATCGAAGATACCGATCGCGTACGCTCCACCCTCGAGTCGGAGCAAATGATCCTCGATTCGCTGCGCTGGTTGGGGCTGGAGTGGGATGAGGGGCCGGATGTTGGAGGGCCGCATGGTCCCTATCGCCAGAGCGAGCGGGGCGATATCTATGCCGAGTATGCTTGCCAACTGATCGAAACCGGCCATGCCTTCAAATGCTACCGCACCAGCGAAGAGCTGGATGAGCTTAGAGAGGCACGCAAGGCGTCCGGCATGCATCTGGCGCTCAAGCCCAGTGATCTGGCGCTGCCGCAGGACGAGGTGGCGCGGCGGGAGCGTGAAGGTTGGCCGTACGTGGTGCGCATGAAGGTGCCCAGCAGCGGAACCTGTGTCATCGACGACATGCTGCGTGGGGCTATCGAGGTCGATTGGGCTCAGGTCGATGCGCAGGTGTTGTTGAAGTCGGATGGCATGCCCACGTACCACCTGGCCAACGTAGTGGACGACCATCTCATGGGTATTACCCATGTGTTACGAGGTGAGGAGTGGATCAACTCCGCGCCCAAGCATCAGCTGCTGTATGAGTATTTCGGTTGGGAAATGCCCGTGCTGTGCCATATGCCGCTGCTGCGCAACCCCGACAAGTCGAAGCTTTCCAAGCGCAAGAACCCCACCTCCATCAATTACTACAAGCGCATGGGCTTCCTGCCTCAGGCGGTGATCAACTACCTGGGCCGTATGGGGTGGTCGATGCCGGATGAGCGCGAAAAGTTCAGCCTTGACGAGATGATGGCTCAATTCGACATCCAGCGGGTATCACTGGGCGGGCCGGTTTTCGACCTGGAAAAGCTGACTTGGCTCAACGGGCTCTATATCCGCGAGGACCTCGACGACCAAGCCTTCCTCAAGGCGTTGATGCAGTGGGCGTTCAATGAGGAATACGTGGGACAGATTCTGCCTCAGGTGCGCACCAGGGTAGAGACCCTTTCCCAAGTGGCCCCGCTGGCCGGTCATTTTTTCAGCGGTGTGCCCGATGTGCGTGAGCAGGACTTCGAGGGGGTAAAGCTGGAGCGTGAAGAGCTGGTCAGGCTGCTCCAGTTCCTGGTCTGGCGCTTCGAGGCGGTGTCGGCCTGGAACAAGGAGGCGCTGCTCGACGAGGTCAAGGCGCTGACCGGACACTTCGAACTCAAAATGAAGGACTTCCTGGCGCCTGTGTTCATCGCCATTACCGGTTCCGCGGCCAGCACCTCGGTCATGGATGCCATGGCGATTCTCGGCTCCGATGTGACACGTGCGCGGCTGCGTCATGCCATCGAAGTGCTTGGTGGAGTTTCCAAGAAACAGGCCAAGCGCTTCGAGAAGGAGTACCGCGAGCTCAGCTGATAGATGTAAGCCTTGACAGAAGGCGGGGTGAATCAGTACCATACGCCCCGTCTTCACGGTGCATCTGGGGCCTTAGCTCAGCTGGGAGAGCGCGACACTGGCAGTGTCGAGGTCAGCGGTTCGATCCCGCTAGGCTCCACCAATAACGATGTGCCAATTCGTGAAAGACATTGCGTCCCATTCGTCTAGTGGTCCAGGACACCGCCCTTTCACGGCGGGAACAGGGGTTCGAACCCCCTATGGGACGCCACTTCTCTTGTAATTTCTCTCCGCATCGATCCCATTCCGACGTGGTCGGCTGCTTGCGCGCGCGTGGCGCTCAATGGCTTTTCAGGCGCGTTCGTCTGCGTGGAAAACCCATTGAAGCTGCCGTTTTTTCAGCATTTCCGGCTTGACTTGTCCACTTGCTCAGTGTTCGGCGGCAGTGCCTGTGCGTAAATAGCAAAAATGACTTCTTGTTAGTGTGCAGCCGCAAAAAACCATATATATCAACAAGTTAAAATTGATCAAAAAATAGCCAATCTAACAGCAACCCCCTTCTCATGCCGATTTGATGGTGTTTTCTTGCTGTTGTGAACAGGGTTATCCACAGAATGTGTGGAAAACGTTCTGACCCTTCTGAAGGACGAATTTGCTCCGTGTAAAGTGGTTACTGTCAAGAGCGTGTTATGTGATTTCTCGTGCTTTTCGCCTGGAAGTGTCGCGGGGTGGCGACGCATCCAGGCGGGGAAGTGGCCGGCTGCTCAGTCTTCTTTGGTTCGCAGCCGGCGCAGCAATGAGGAGGTGTCCCAGCGTCTGCCGCCCATTGCCTGCACGTCACCGTAGAACTGATCGACAAGCGCAGTGACGGGCAGGCGGGCATTCAGGCGTCTTGCCTGCTCGAGACAGATCCCCAGGTCCTTGCGCATCCAGTCGACCGCAAAGCCATGTTCGTATTCGTCGGCGATCATGGTCTTGTGGCGATTCTCCATCTGCCAGGAGCCGGCGGCGCCCTTGGAGATCACATCGATCACTTGCTGTTGATCGAGCCCGGCCTGCTCGGCGAAATGCAGGCCCTCGGCCAGGCCCTGCACCAGCCCGGCGATGCAGATCTGATTGACCATCTTGGTCAGCTGTCCGCTGCCGGCCGGCCCCATCAGGCTGATGGCGCGCGCATAGTGGTCAAGCACGGGACGAGCGCGTTCGTAGTCCGCCTGCTGACCGCCGCACATGATCGTCAGTACGCCGTTCTCGGCACCCTGTTGGCCGCCCGACACCGGGGCGTCGATGAAGCCGATGTCGCGCTCGCGGCAGGTCGTGTCGAGCTGTGCGGCGAGGTCCGCCGAGGCGGTGGTGTGATCGACCAGCAGACTGCCTGCGGACATGCCGGAAAGGGCGCCACTCTCACCGATGGTGACTTGCCGGACGTCATCATCGTTGCCCACGCAGATCAGCACGAGATCGGCCCCCTTGGCGGCTTCTGCAGGGGTGGGGTGATGGCTGCCGCCAAATGTCTCGGCCCAGGCCTGGGCCTTGGCTTGCGTGCGGTTGTAGACGCTCACCTCGAGCCCGGCTCGGGCCAGATGGCCGGCCATGGGGTAGCCCATTACGCCCAGGCCGATGAAGGCGACTTTGGAGATCTGCTGGTGCATTGCGTTTCCCTCTCTCTTTTTAGCGGTTTTGACCAAAGCGATAGGCCAGCACGCAGAAAGCCGCCCGAAGGCGGCTTTCGTGTGCGTGGCGGCAATTGCCGCCTCCTGCCGACTTACTTGGCAGGATAGTCGCGCTGCGGGTGGCCAGTGTATAGCTGCCGAGGACGACCGATCTTGTAGTCGTTGGAAAGCATCTCGTGCCAGTGGGAGATCCAGCCAATGGTGCGTGACACGGCGAAGATCACCGTGAACATATTGGTCGGAATGCCCATGGCCTTGAGGATGATGCCGGAGTAGAAGTCGACGTTGGGGTAGAGCTTGCGCTCCACGAAGTATTCGTCTTCCAGGGCGATCTGTTCCAGGCGCTTGGCGATCTTGAGCTGCGGGTCGTCGATGCCGAGTTCGGCCAGCACCTCGTCGCAGGTTTCCTTCATCACCTTGGCGCGCGGATCGAAGTTGCGATAGACGCGGTGACCGAAGCCCATCAGCTTGAACGGGTCGTCCTTGTCCTTGGCCTTGTCGATGAAGCGCTGAATGTTCTCTTCGGAGTCGTCGCCGATCTCGTCGAGCATCTTCAGTACCGCTTCGTTGGCGCCGCCATGGGCCGGGCCCCACAGAGCGGCGATGCCGGCACTGATGCAGGCGAACGGGTTGGCGCCGGTAGAGCCTGCCAGACGCACCGTGGAGGTGGAGGCATTCTGCTCATGGTCGGCATGCAGCATGAAGATGCGGTCCATGGCCTTGGCGTAGACCGGGTTGACCTTGTAATCCTCGCAGGGGTTGCTGAACAACATGTAGAGGAAGTTCTCTGCATAGCTCAGGTCGTTGCGCGGATAATTGAACGGCTGGCCGACGTTGTACTTGTAGGACATCGCCGCAATGGTCGGCATCTTGGCGATCAGGCGGATCGCGCTGATTTCGCGGTCTTCCTCGACGGTGATGTCCATGTGGTCATGGTAGAAGGCCGCCAGGCCACCGACCACACCGCACAGGATCGACATCGGGTGGGCGTCGCGACGGAAGCCCTTGAAGAAGTTGTTGATCTGGTCGTGCACCATGGTGTGGTTGCGGACCCGCGACTCGAAGTCGGCATATTGCTCGTCAGTGGGCAGCTCACCGAACAGCAGGGTGTAGCACAGCTCGACGAAGTTGGATTCCTTGGCCAGCTGGTCGATCGGATAGCCGCGGTGCAGCAGCACGCCCTTGGCGCCATCGATATAGGTGATGGCCGACTGGCACGAGGAGGTAGCCATGAAGCCGGGGTCGTAGGTAAACAGGCCGTCGGCACCCAGACCGCGAACATCGACCACGTCAGGGCCCAGGGTACCTGAGTAGACTGGCAGCTCGATCGTCTTTTCCAGGCCGTCTACCGTCAGTGTCGCTTTCCTGTCAGCCATTCTGGCCTCCTCTCGAAGTCGAATAGTACGTTAACTCTTTATTTCGCAAACTCTGTTGAAGCGCTGGCCTGCGAAAAAGGTTCGCCCACTATAGAAGCGTTCCCGGGATTGTCAATTAGGCCAAAGTGTCCGCATACTTGTACAGTATTTCCATCAATGCATCGTTTTGTGTATAAGAAATGGTGCCATGCATCACTGGGCGGCCCGCCGAAGGCCGGTTGCGGCGCGATGTGCATGTGCCTGCCGCTCATCAGCATGGCGATGGGCTTGAACCATGGTCGAGTCATGACCGTGGGCATTTGTCACTAGGGGTTCATGTCCCTATAATCCACACCGCGCGACTGGCAGGTACTCGTTGTCATTGTCCGTCCGGCAGCGGCGAGCCCCCTACCTCAAACCACCGCCCGCTCGAGCCTGGTCCCATCGGTCGAAGAGCGAGCCAAGAGAGTGTGTATAGAGCCGTGAATAGCAAACGACCCGTCAACCTAGATCTCACCACGATACATTTCCCACTTCCCGCCTTGACGTCGATCGCCCACCGCATCACCGGCGTAATCCTGTTCGTTGGCCTCATTTTCGCTTTCTGGGCCCTCGACAAGTCGCTGTCGTCACCGGAAGGTTTCCTCGCCGTGCGCGATACGATGGCCAACAACATCCTGGCCAAGCTGGTTGCCTGGGGTCTGCTGTCTGCCCTGGCCTTCCATTTCGTGGCGGGCATCAAGCACATGCTGATGGACGCCGGCTATGCCGTGACGCTGGAAGGCGGCACCAAGAAGGCACAGGCCACCGTGGTCATCAGTGCCGTTCTGATCATTCTGGCGGGAGTCTGGGTATGGTAACCAACATCACCAATCTGGGCCGTAGCGGCCTCTCCGACTGGCTGATCCAGCGAGTTTCGGCTGTCATTCTGGCACTCTATACCGTTTTCATCGTCGCGTACCTGCTGTTCAACCCCGGGCTCGACTACGTCACCTGGAGCAACCTGTTTGCTCAGACCTGGATGCGGATCTTCTCGCTGCTGGCCTTCATCTCGCTCGCTGCTCACGCCTGGATCGGCCTGTGGACCGTGACCACCGATTATCTGAAGTCCACGCCCGTGCGCCTCGGCGCCCAGGTCGTCATCATCCTGGCCGTTTTCGTGTTCCTGGTCTGGGGCATCCAAGTTCTGTGGGGAGCCTGATCCATGTCTAACATGCGTACCTTGTCCTATGACGCCATCATCATCGGTGGTGGTGGTTCCGGCCTGCGCGCCGCGCTCGAGCTGGCCAAGTCCGGCAAGAAGACCGCCGTGCTGTCCAAGGTCTTCCCGACCCGTTCGCACACCGTTTCCGCCCAGGGCGGCATTACCTGCGCCATCGCTTCGGCCGACCCCAACGACGACTGGCGCTGGCACATGTACGACACCGTCAAGGGCGGTGACTACATCACCGATCAGGACGCTGCCGAGTACATGTGCTCCGAAGGTCCCAAGGCGGTCTTCGAACTGGAACACATGGGCTTGCCGTTCTCGCGCTTCGATAATGGCCGCATCTATCAGCGTCCGTTCGGCGGGCAGTCCAAGAACTTCGGCGAAGGTGGTCAGGCGGCGCGTACCTGTGCTGCGGCCGACCGCACCGGTCACGCCCTGCTGCACACGCTCTATCAGAACAACCTGAAGAACAACACCACCTTCCTCAACGAGTGGTTCGCGGTCGATCTGGTCAAGAACGCCAACGGTGACGTGGTGGGCTGCATTGCCATGTGCATCGAGACCGGCGAAGTGGTGCACGTCAAGTCCAAGGCCACCGTGATGGCCACCGGCGGTGCGGGCCGTATCTACGCTTCCACCACCAACGCCCTGATCAACACCGGCGACGGTATCGGCATGGCGCTGCGCGCGGGCTTCCCGATGCAGGACATGGAGATGTGGCAGTTCCATCCCACCGGTATCTACGGTGCCGGCGTGCTGGTCACCGAAGGCTGCCGCGGCGAAGGCGGCTACCTGGTCAACAAGGACGGCGAGCGTTTCATGGAGCGCTACGCGCCCAACGCCAAGGACCTTGCTGGCCGTGACGTGGTTGCGCGCTCCATGGTCATGGAGATCCTCGAGGGCCGCGGCTGCGGCGAGAAGGGCGATCACGTATTCCTCAAGCTCGACCACCTGGGCGAAGAGGTGCTCAACAAGCGCCTGCCCGGTATCAGCGAGCTGTCCAAGATCTTCGCCCACGCCGATCCGGTCAAGGCGCCGATCCCGGTGGTGCCGACCTGTCACTACATGATGGGCGGGATTCCGACCAACGTGCACGGTCAAGCGATCATGCAGGACGCCGATGGCAACGATCACATCGTGGGCGGCTTGTTTGCCTGTGGCGAGGCAGCTTGCGTCTCGGTGCACGGTGCCAACCGTCTGGGCGGCAACTCGCTACTCGATCTGGTGGTGTTCGGCCGTGCGGCGGGCATGTTCATCGAGAGCGCGCTCAACGAGGGTATCGACTACCTCGACGCTTCCGAGTCCGACATCGAAGCGGCCATGAAGCGCATGACCCGCTGGAATGAGTCCGGCAGCGGCGAGTCGGTTTCCGACCTCAAGACCGAGCTGCAGAGCATCATGCAGAATGCCTTCGGGGTATTCCGTCAGGAAGACCACATGCAGGAAGGCGTCAAGAAGCTGGCCGATCTGCGCGGCCGCATCGGCGAGGCGCACCTGGTCGACAAGTCCGGCGCGTTCAATACCGCCCGAGTCGAGGCGCTCGAGCTCGACAACCTGATGGAAGTCGCCGAAGCCACCGCCATTGCGGCCCTGGAGCGCAAGGAAAGCCGTGGCGCCCATTCGCGTTACGACTATCCTGACCGCGACGACACCAATTGGCTGAAGCACTCCATGTACTTCCCGACCGAAAAACGGGTCGGCAAGCGCGATGTCAACTTCAAGCCGAAGACCGTCGACACCTTCGAGCCGAAAATCCGCACCTACTGAGGGGGAGTCACGAGATGCTTCAGGTATCCATTTACCGCTACAACCCGGAAACCGACTCCGCGCCCTACATGCAGGAGTACCAGCTCGACACCCAGGGCCGTGACCTGATGGTCCTGAACGTGATGGAAATGCTCAAGGCCCAGGATACCACCCTGGCCTTCCGTCGCAGCTGTCGCGAGGGTGTGTGCGGTTCCGACGGCATGAACATGAACGGCAAGAACGGCCTGGCCTGCATCACGTCGCTGTCCGACGTGGTCAAGGACAACAAGCTGGTGCTGCGGCCGCTGCCCGGCCTGCCGGTGGTGCGTGATCTGGTCGTCGACATGGGGTTGTTCTACAAGCAGTACGAGCGCATTCAGCCGTACCTGCAGAACGACACCGCAGCGCCGGCCATCGAGCGCCTGCAGTCGCCGGAGGATCGCGACAAGCTCGACGGTCTCTACGAGTGCATCCTGTGCGCTTGCTGCTCGACCTCCTGCCCCTCGTTCTGGTGGAACCCGGACAAGTTCGTCGGTCCGGCCGGTTTGCTGCAGTCCTACCGCTTCCTGGCCGATTCGCGCGATACCGCCACCCGCGAGCGTCTGGCGGAGCTCGAGGATCCGTTCAGCGTATTCCGCTGCCGCGGGATCATGAACTGCGTCGCGGTATGTCCCAAGGGGCTCAACCCCACACGGGCAATTGGCAAGATCCGCGACATGCTGCTTGCGAATGCCACTTAAATCGTGGCGCGTGGCTTGCTATCATAGCGGCCGCAGCCAGACCGCGACCTCGTGTCGCGGTCTGGCTGGTAGACAGCAGTAGCAGAGCCGGTGCCACAGGTACCGGCTCTTGAGCATGAATTTCAAGGTTTCCGGCCTCACGGCTGGATCCGCCGGGAAGAGAAGATGCCCTACCGGCAGGGCACCAGCCAAGCCGTCGCGGCTGGCCCGCGACGGCGCCGATAACACCCCATCAGTGTAGGGTGACCGAGAGATGCAACAAGGCATAATGGAGTTGATGTGGAACAGCTCCCATGTGAGCGGCAGCAACGTTCACTATGTGGAAGCGCTCTACGAGCAATACCTCGCCGACCCAGGTTCCGTGCCCGACGAGTGGCGAACCTACTTCGATCAGCTGCCTAGCGTCGAGGGCAGCGCCAGCCATGATGTCCCCTTGAGTCCCGTGCGGGATCAGTTCCAGCAGCTGGCCCGAGCGCGTCGGACCGGCCTTGCGGCTGCCGTCGACAGTGGCGAGAACAAGAAGCAGGTCAAGGTGTTGCAGTTGATAAACGCCTACCGCTTCCGGGGTCATCAGCAGGCCGATATCGATCCGCTCAAGCTGCGTAACCAGGCCCCCATTCCCGACCTCGATCTCTCCTTCCACCAGCTTTCGCCCGCCGATCTGGATACTGAGTTCCAGACCGGCTCTTTCTTTCTGGGGATGGACAAGGCGCCGCTGCGCGAGATCGTCAATGCGCTGGAGCAGACCTACTGTCGCTCCATCGGCTGCGAGATCATGCACATCGTCGATACCGAAGAGAAGCGCTGGCTACAGCAGCGCTTCGAGTCGGTTCGCTCGGCGCCCAAGTTCAGTGACGATGTACGCAAGCATCTGCTGGAGAGAATGACCGCTGCGGAAGGCCTGGAGAACTACCTGGCTTCCAAGTACCCCGGTACCAAACGCTTCGGCCTCGAGGGTGGGGAGGCGTTCATCCCCATGATGGATGAGCTGATCCAGCGCGGTGGTGGCTACGGCGTCAAGGAAATGGTCATCGGCATGGCCCACCGCGGTCGTCTCAACCTGCTGGTCAACATCCTCGGCAAGAATCCCTCCGAGCTGATCGACGAGTTCGATGGCAAGAAGCTGATCGAGCGTGGCTCGGGCGACGTCAAGTACCACCAGGGCTTCAGCTCCAACGTGATGACGCCGGGTGGCGAGGTTCACCTGGCCTTGGCCTTCAATCCCTCCCACCTCGAGATCGTCTCTCCTGTGGTCGAGGGCTCCGTGCGGGCGCGCCAGGACCGTCGTGACGACCTGGAAGGCACCAAGGTCCTGCCGATCAACATCCATGGTGACGCGGCCTTCGCCGGTCAGGGCGTGGTCATGGAGACGTTCCAGATGTCCCAGACCCGTGCCTACAAGACCGGTGGGACGATTCATATCGTCATCAACAACCAGGTCGGTTTCACCACGTCGCACCCGCAGGACACGCGCTCTACCGAGTACTGCACCGACATCGCCAAGATGGTTCAGGCACCGATCTTCCACGTCAACGGCGACGATCCGGATGCCGTGCTGCATGCGACACAGGTCGCCCTCGATTATCGCCAGCAGTTCCGCAAGGACGTGGTGATCGATCTGGTCTGCTATCGTCGTCGTGGCCACAACGAGGCCGACGAGCCGTCCGGCACCCAGCCGCTGATGTATCGCAAGATCAAGGACCATCCTTCCGCGCGTACACTCTACGCGCAGCGTCTGGTCGAGCAGGGCGTCCTCAGCGAGGACGAGGCTCAGGCGATGACCGAGACCTATCGCGAGGATCTGATGGCCGGCAACCACGTGGCCAACGCCCTGGTCCAGGAGCCCAACACCACGTTGTTCGTCGACTGGAAGCCTTATCTCGGCCATGAGTGGAGCGGCTACGCCGAGACCGGCGTCGAGATGAAGCGCCTGCAGCGGCTGGCCTCACGCATGTGCGAGATTCCCGACGGCGTCGAAGTGCAGCGTCAGGTCGCCAAGATCTACGAGGACCGCCGTAAGATGCATGCCGGTGGGCTGGCACTGAACTGGGGCTTTGCCGAGACCCTGGCCTACGCCACGCTGCTCGATGAAGGTCACCCGGTGCGCATCACCGGTCAGGACGTGGGGCGCGGCACCTTCTCTCACCGCCATGCGGTGGTGCACAACCAGAAGGATGGCAGCACCTACGTGCCGCTACAGCATCTGGCCGATGGTCAGCCGCGTTTCACCATCCACGACTCCTTCCTCTCCGAAGAAGCGGTGCTGGCGTTCGAATACGGCTATGCCACTACCGCTCCCAACGATCTGGTGATCTGGGAAGCGCAGTTCGGCGACTTCTTCAACGGTGCGCAGGTCGTGGTCGACCAGTTCATCTCCTCCGGTGAGACCAAGTGGGGCAGGCTGTGCGGCCTGACCATGCTCTTGCCTCACGGCTACGAAGGGCAGGGGCCGGAGCACTCTTCCGCACGTCTGGAGCGCTTCCTGCAGCTGTGCGCCGAGCACAACATGCAGGTGTGCGTGCCCACCACGCCGGGTCAGATCTTCCACCTGCTGCGCCGCCAGGTAATCCGCCCGCTGCGAAAGCCGCTGGTAGTGATGACCCCGAAGAGCCTGCTGCGTCACAAGGAGGCGATCTCCAGCCTCGAGGATCTGGCCAACGGCCATTTCCACATGGTGCTGCCGGACCAGGGCGAGCTCGATGCCCAGCGCGTCCAGCGCGTCATCATGTGTGCCGGCAAGGTCTACTACGACCTGGCGGCCTGGCGCGCCGAGAACGAGCGTGACGATACCGCCATCGTGCGCATCGAACAGCTCTACCCCTTCCCCAAGGAGGAGCTCTTCGAGGCGCTCAAGGACTACGTCAACCTCGAGACCGTGGTGTGGTGTCAGGAGGAGCCGCTCAACCAGGGCGCCTGGTATCCAAGCCAGCATCACATGCGGGCGGTGGCCGACATGCTCAAGCCGGGCCTGGGTGGAGAGCTCAAGTTCGCCGGCCGTCCGGCATCGGCAGCACCCGCGGCGGGCTATATGTCCGTGCATACCGAACAGCAGCGCCAGCTGGTGGAAGACGCCTTCAACGTCTAAGCAACACCACCGGGACGAGAGAGAACATACAAGGGAAACGACATGGCTACCGAGATCAAAGCGCCCACCTTTCCGGAATCCGTTGCCGAAGGCAGCGTGGCGGCCTGGCACAAGAAGCCGGGTGATAGCGTCGAGCGCGATGAGCTGATCGTCGAGATCGAAACCGACAAGGTGGTGCTCGAAGTGGTGGCGCCGGAAGCAGGCACACTCTCCGAGGTGCTGGTGGAAGAGGGCGACACCGTACAGTCCGAGCAGGTGCTTGGCCGGATTGGTGCAGGCAGCGCCAAGAGCGGTGAGAAGAAGAGCGAGAAGGCCGACGCCAAGGCCGATGATGCCAAGGCCGATGACGCCAAGGCCGAACCGAAGAGCGAAGCCAAGGCGGCCCCGGCTGGCGACGGCAAGTCTCATGAGGTGAAGGCGCCGACCTTCCCCGAGTCGATTCAGGAAGGCACCGTGGCCGCCTGGCACAAGAAGGTCGGTGAGGCGGTCAAGCGCGACGACGTGTTAGCCGACATCGAAACCGACAAGGTGGTGCTCGAGGTCGTGGCACCAGCCGATGGTGTGCTGGCCGAGATCAAGGCGGAAGAGGGCAGCCAGGTCGAGTCCGAGGCGGTGCTGGCCATCTTCACCGAAGGCGGCAGTGGTGCGGCGACGGCGGCAGACGAGACGCCGGCGGCTTCTGCCGACGACGGATCCGGTGACGAGAAGATCGGCGACAAGATCCTGGCGCCGGCAGCGCGCAAGATGGTTGCCGAGCATGACCTGGACGTCAGCAAGATCGACGGTACCGGCAAGGGGGGGCGCATCCTCAAGGAGGACGTGCAGCGCGCCGTACAGGCCGGCACGGCCAAGAAGAGCGCGGCGCCTGCCGCAGCACCCAAGCAGGCCGCTTCCGCGGTGCCGGCCTTCGAGGGCGAGCGTCCCGAGAAGCGCGTGCCGATGAGCCGCCTGCGCCAGACCATCGCCAAGCGCCTGGTCCAGGCTCAGCAGACCGCCGCCATGCTTACCACCTACAATGAGGTGGACATGGGTGCGGTAATGGATCTGCGCTCGCAGTACAAGGACACCTTCCTAAAAGCCCACGACGTCAAGCTCGGTTTCATGGGCTTCTTCGTCAAGGCGGCCTCCGAGGCGCTCAAGCGCTTCCCCGACGTCAATGCTTCCATCGACGGCACCGATATCGTCTATCACGGCTATCAGGACATCGGCGTGGCGGTTTCCACCGACCGTGGTCTGGTGGTACCGGTGCTGCGTGACACCGACAGCATGAAGATCGCCGACGTCGAAAAGGGCATTGTCGACTTCGGCAAGCGGGCACGTGACGGCAAGCTCGGTATCGACGAGATGCAGGGTGGCACCTTCACCATCACCAACGGTGGTATCTTCGGCTCGCTGATGTCGACGCCGATCATCAACCCGCCGCAGACCGCCATCCTGGGCATGCACAAGATCCAGGAACGTCCGATGGCCGTCAAAGGCAAGGTCGAGATCCGCCCGATGATGTACCTGGCCCTGTCATACGACCACCGTATGATCGATGGCAAGGATGCGGTGCAGTTCCTTGTCACCATCAAGGAGCTGCTCGAGGATCCGGCTCGTCTGCTGCTGGATGTCTGACGGCGCCAGAATCAACGGACTCAAACGCGAACCGATCAACAGGAAGAACACATGGCCGACAAATTTGATGTGATCGTCATCGGTGCGGGCCCCGGGGGCTACGTGGCCGCCATCCGTGCCGCCCAGATGGGGCTGAAGACCGCCTGCGTCGAGAAATGGGTCAACAAGGAAGGCAAGACCGTGCATGGCGGTACCTGCCTCAACGTGGGCTGCATTCCCTCCAAGGCGCTGCTCGAGACATCCCACAAGTTCGTCGAAGCGCGCGACCACTTCGCAGAGATCGGCATCGATCTGGAAGCGCCCAAGCCCAACGTGCCCAAGATGCTGGAGTTCAAGAACTCCGTCATCGCCAAGAACGTCGGCGGCATCAGCGCGCTGTTCAAGGCCAACGGTGTAACGGCAATCGACGGTACCGGCAAGGTGACCGGCGCCAAGCAGGTCGAGGTCACCGGCCACGACGGCGAGAAGACCACCTATGAAGCCGACAACATCGTCATCGCCGCAGGCTCGGTGCCGGTGGAGATTCCGCCGACTCCGCTGCATGAGGACGTCGTCGTCACGTCCACCGGTGCGCTTGAGTTCACCGAAGTGCCCAAGCGCCTGGGCGTGATCGGGGCCGGCGTCATCGGTCTCGAGCTGGGCAGCGTGTGGAGCCGTCTGGGCGCCGAGGTGACCGTGCTCGAGGCCATGGACACCTTCCTGCCGATGGTGGATACCGCCATCGCCAAGGAGACCCAGAAGCTGCTCAAGAAGCAGGGTCTGGACATCAAGCTTGGCGCCCGCGTCACCGGCTCCGAGGTCAAGGGCAACGAGGTCGTGGTCAAGTACAGCGACAGCGCCGGCGACCAGGAGCTGACCTTCGACAAGCTGATCGTCTGCGTCGGCCGTCGTCCCTACACCCAGGGTGTGGTCGACGAGAACGTTGGGGTGGGCCTGGATGAGCGCGGTTTCATCCACGTCGACGATCAGTGCCGTACCAGCGTGCCGGGCATCTACGCCATCGGCGACTGCGTACGTGGCCCGATGCTGGCCCACAAGGCTTCGGAAGAGGGGGTAATGGTTGCCGACATCATCGCCGGTCACAAGGCCGAGATGAATTACGACGCCATTCCCAGCGTGATCTATACCTCGCCGGAAGTGGCCTGGGTCGGTTTGAACGAGCAGGAGGCCAAGGCCAAGGGTATCGAAATCAAGACCGGCTCCTTCCCGTTCTCTGCCAACGGTCGCGCGCTGGCCAACAACGCTCCGGAAGGCATGGTCAAGATCATTACCGATGCCGAAACCGATCGCATTCTTGGCATGCATATCGTCAGCCAGCACGCCGGTGAGCTGATCGCCCAGGGCGTCATCGCTCTAGAGTTCGGTTCCAGCGCCGAAGACCTGGCTCTCACCTGCTATGCCCACCCGAGCACCGCCGAGGCGATCCACGAGGCGGCGCTGGCGGTGGACGGCCATGCCATTCACATGGCCAATCGCAAGAAGCGCTAGTAAGCCAGCTCACGCAGTAGACGTAACAACGAGCGCCATCCAGGGGATGGCGCGTCGTGCCCGGCAATGTATCGGGTGCGAACGGGGGTGACCCGACTCGCATCGCCACAGGCGGTGTGTCGCGGTTGCCGTTCGAGTCACATGCAACCAATGGCATGAATCGATGAACCTTCACGAGTATCAAGGCAAGCAGCTGTTTGCTGATTATGGTCTGCCGGTTTCCAAGGGCTTCGCAGTCGATACCCCCGAGGAAGCGGCTGAAGCCTGCAAGAAGATCGGTGGCGACATGTGGGTCGTCAAGGCTCAGGTCCACGCCGGTGGCCGCGGCAAGGCCGGCGGTGTCAAGCTGATCAAGAGCCCGGAAGAAGCCAAGGCGTTTGCCGAGCAGTGGCTGGGCAAGAATCTGGTGACCTTCCAGACCGACGAGAAGGGTCAGCCGGTCGCCAAGATTCTGGTCGAGACCTGCACCGACATCGCCGAAGAGCTGTATCTGGGGGCGGTGGTCGACCGCACCACGCGTCGTGTCGTGTTCATGGCCTCCACCGAGGGTGGCGTCGAGATCGAGAAGGTCGCCGAGGAAACCCCCGAGAAGATCCTCAAGGTCGAGATCGACCCGCTGGTCGGTGCGCAGCCGTACCAGGCGCGTGAGCTGGCCTTCGCCCTGGGTCTGAAAGGCGACCAGGTGAAGCAGTTCACCAAGATCTTCCTGGGCCTGTCGCGTCTGTTCCACGAGAAGGATCTGGCGCTGCTCGAGATCAACCCGCTGGTGATCACCGACCAAGGCAACCTGCACTGCCTCGATGCCAAGCTCGGCCTGGACAGCAATGCGCTGTATCGCCACCCGGACCTGCAGGCGATGCGCGACCCGTCCCAGGAAGACGAGCGTGAAGCCGAAGCGGCCGCATGGGAACTCAACTACGTAGCCCTGGAAGGTAACATCGGCTGCATGGTTAACGGCGCCGGTCTGGCCATGGGCACCATGGACATCGTCAACCTCAACGGCGGCAAGCCGGCCAACTTCCTCGACGTGGGTGGCGGTGCAACCAAGGAGCGCGTGGCGGAAGCCTTCAAGCTGATCCTCTCCGACGATAACGTCAAGGCCGTACTGGTCAACATCTTCGGCGGTATCGTGCGCTGCGACATGATCGCCGAGGGCATCATCGGGGCGGTCGAACAGGTCGGCGTCAACGTGCCGGTGGTGGTACGTCTCGAAGGTAACAACGCCGAGCTGGGCGCCGAGAAACTGGCTTCCAGCGGTCTGAACATCATCGCTGCTACCAGTCTGACCGATGCGGCTCAGCAGGTCGTCAAGGCAGCGGAGGGCAAGTAATGAGCATCCTGATCGACAAGAACACCAAGGTCATCTGCCAGGGCTTCACCGGCGGCCAGGGGACCTTCCATTCCGAGCAGGCGATCGCCTACGGCACCAAGATGGTCGGCGGCGTGACCCCGGGCAAGGGCGGCCAGGAGCACCTGGGCCTGCCGGTGTTCAATACCGTCAAGGAAGCGGTCGAGAAGACCGGTGCCGAGGCCAGCGTGATCTACGTTCCGGCGGCCTTCTGCAAGGACTCGATCCTCGAAGCCGCCAATGCCGGCATCAAGCTGATCGTGTGCATCACCGAAGGCATCCCGACCCTGGACATGCTCGACGTCAAGGTCAAGTGCGACGAGCTGGGCGTACGCCTGATCGGCCCGAACTGTCCGGGCGTGATCACGCCGGGCGAGTGCAAGATCGGCATCATGCCGGGTCATATCCACAAGCCGGGCCGTGTCGGTATCGTGTCGCGCTCCGGCACCCTGACCTATGAAGCCGTCAAGCAGACCACCGACCACGGCTTCGGCCAGTCGACCTGCGTGGGCATCGGCGGCGACCCGATCCCGGGCTCCAACTTCATCGACATCCTCGAGATGTTCGAGAAGGACCCCAAGACCGAAGCGATCGTAATGATCGGCGAGATCGGCGGGACCGCGGAAGAAGAAGCGGCTGCCTACATCAAGGCCAACGTGACCAAGCCGGTGGTTTCCTACATCGCCGGCGTCACCGCGCCTCCGGGCAAGCGCATGGGCCACGCCGGTGCGATCATCTCCGGTGGCAAGGGTACCGCTGACGAGAAGTTCGCTGCGCTGGAAGACGCTGGCGTGCGTACCGTTCGCTCCCTGGCCGAGATCGGCGATGCGCTGAAGGACGTGACCGGCTGGTAAGCCTGGCTTCATCAGCGGTTGGCCACACGGGGCGCCTCATCGAGGCGCCCCTTTTTTCTCTCATCGTCCGCTAGCCGTCAGGCCAGTGCCTCGTCGAAGCGTGGGGCATCCATACCCAGCAGCTGAAGCTCGAAATCGTCGGCTTCCATGGCCTGCGGCAGTTGTTTGTCGTTGCCCTGGGCCCGGTAGGCGAAGCGCCAGGCCTCGCCCGGCGCCAGCTCGCGCGAGTCGCCGACCCGATAGGTTTCGCCCTCACGGCTGAATTCGCCGTTCCATAGCGTGTCCAGCTCGTCGTCCAGCTCGAAACGGAGATCGGGCAGCGCCAGCGTCTCCTGGGTTACGTTCTCGACGAAGATTTCAGCGCTATGGCCCCCCTGCCATTGTCTGAGCGTATTGCCGGTCACGACCAGCTCGGCCGTATCGTCGATCAACGGCGGCAGCAGGCCATCGTCACTCGCCAGCACTTCCCGTTCGTCGGGAACGGGCATCGGCTCGGCGTCGAACAGGCTGCGTGAGGCCAAGTGCAGCGTGGTGCCTTCACCGAACACGGCATACTGCATGTCGATGAGGGTATCGTCGGTGCCCTTGTCGTCGCGGATGCGTACCGCGTCGTCGGCGAAGTCGATGCGGTAAGCGTCGAAGTCGCTCGTATAGCGGGCGGTGTTGGTACCGCCGCCGCCGATCAGGACGTCTGCGCCATCGTTCCAGTCGTCGCCAGGGCCGCTTTGCAGGATGTCGTTGCCGGCGCCGCCGATCAAGGTATCGTCACCCAGGCCGCCGTTGAGGTAGACCCCATCGTCGCTGCCGCGAATCACGTCGTCGCGGCGGGAACCGATGACATAGTCGAAACGGACCTGGTTGGCGTCCGGGTCGGTGGGGGCGCCGAATGCTTCTCCCTCCTCGTTGACCCAAAGGGTCGGTGACAGACCGTCGCTTTCCGGGTCGCGCAGCGAGCGTTCGACCCGCACCTGATTGCCGTGGTCGCGTCCACCGTGGAAGTTGACGTCGCGATCGGTACGGGCGATCTCGACGTCGTTGTCGACGGAGGAGCGCCAGGAGGCGAACACCAGGCCATGCCGCATGCCGCTGTCCTCCAGGCCGGTGAAGGTGCCGTCGTAGCTTTCGCGCAGCTCGAAGGCATAGCCGTTGCCACCGCTGCCTTTGTTGAG
The DNA here is from genome assembly GCF_057473365.1 of Halomonas sp. TH-94. Classification (NCBI taxonomy): domain Bacteria; kingdom Pseudomonadati; phylum Pseudomonadota; class Gammaproteobacteria; order Oceanospirillales; family Halomonadaceae; genus Halomonas; species Halomonas sp. TH-94. The sequence goes on along the minus strand of NZ_JBYCKL010000051.1, from coordinate 36,484 downwards.
AGCGCCTTCGGCGGAGATGTCGGTAACGTCGGCATCCACTGAGCGCGAGACATGAAAGGCGGTGGATGGGCCATTCTTGACGTCGATATCGTGGAGCTGCGAGCCGGTGGTGCCATCGAGATATACGCCTTTGAAGCCCGTCAGCTCGCTCTCGGTATTCTGGAAGCTTGCATCGTCGGGAGTGCCGATATCGAAATCGATGCCGAACCCCGACAGGGCAACGTCATCGACGCTGGCCACTCTTTCCACCTGAGTCTTGCCCGCTTCGAAATCGAAATGTACCCCACGGTCCAGGCTGACTCGTCCCTCTTCCACTGCCGTGACCTTGGCCATGCTGGTGCGCAGCTCCGCATGCTCCTGCTTGCGCCACGCGCTGTCGCCTATTTCATCGAGAAAGGCGCTGTCATTGTCCTGCCACAGGCGCAGGGTATCGCCCACTTCCAGCTCCGCGTCGATGGCGATGCTCGTCTCACCCTGCCGTGCGGCGGCATCGAGGGTGCCAAGATCAAGGCTGTCGGCGGTGCCGTCCAGCTTGATGGCATGGCCCTGATCCAGGGCGCTGCGGGTGAAAGTCAGGCGGGTGGCGTCGGAGCCGGCTCCGGTGAGGGTGAGGTCGGAACGGTCGATGGTCAGAGGGCCGTCGAGCCTGTAATCACCCGTCGAGAGCTCGATGGTGGCACCGCTCGGCGCGTCATCGATCAGGGTCTGCAGGGCCGCTGCCGTCGTGGAAGGGCCAGCCGTTAACACGGACATGTCGTCTCTCCTCGTGAACGTTGTATCGAGACTCGGCTTCGAGGCTCGGTTGGCGAGGCTTGCGATGTGACGGGCGGCGAGATGCTAAACGCTGAGCGGCGAGAAAAACAGGCGGTCGCCACGTCGAACGGGTGGAAATCGGACAGCCGTGCCGGCTTTGTAACGCTTAATTTCGCCTAGGAAAATTCATCGAGGCACGATGGTTGAGGCGGATGGCTTTGGTGATGAAGAGAGGCGCTGACAGGGGAGAGCAACATAACAAGACCCATCGTAACGAAAACCATCATTCCGTAGTCATCGCTTCGTTGCGGCTCTGTTAGGCTGCCCCGCTTCAAGCCTTCATACCGCCGCTCGCGTGCCACGAGTGCGAGCAGGAGTATCTCTGCGGGAGGGATGCAAGCCATGGCCTCCGAGACCGTCGACGATCTCGCGAGAGCGCTGCGCCAGTGCCGGCCGACTCTGCTGTGGGTGCTCGGCTTCAGCCTTTTCGTCAATGCCCTGATGCTGGTGCCGGCGCTCTACATGCTGCAGGTATACGACCGGGTCATTACCACCGGCAGCCGCGAGACGCTGCTGCTGCTTACCCTGGTCGTTCTATTCCTGATGGCGGTCATGGGCTTTCTCGATGTGGTGCGGTCACGCCTGCTGGTGCGTATCGGCAACCGTCTCGATGCTCGGCTGGGGGAACGCTTGCATCGAGCCGTGTTCGACCGGCAACTCGCAGGCGAGGGACGTACCTCGGTGCAACCGCTGGATGACCTGCGCACGCTGCGCCAGTTCGTTTCCGGCAATGCGCTCTTCGCCTTCTTCGATGCCCCCTGGGTCCCGCTCTATCTGGCCCTGCTGTTTCTCTTCGACCCCTGGCTCGGCGTTTTCGCCAGCCTGGCAGGGCTGGTGCTGCTCGGCCTGACACTGACCAATGAAAAACTGACCCGGGGGCTCATGCGGGACGCGGGAGAACGCTATCGCGAGGCGCGCGAGCAGGTCGCGGACAGCCTGAACGGTGCCGAAGTCGCCCGCTCGCTGGGCATGCTGCCGACGCTGCGGCAGCGCTGGCTGGCCAGACATCGAGCCGCCCTCGTCTTGCAGTCTCGCGCGAGCGACCGGGCCAGCGGCCTGACCCAACTCGCCAGGACCCTGCGCCTGACTTTCCAGTCGCTGATCCTCGGCCTGGGGGCGCTGCTGGTACTCGAAGGGCGTATCACGCCGGGTGTCATGATTGCGGCTTCTATCGTTCTGGCCCGCGCCCTGGCGCCCATCGACGGCATGATCGGCGGCTGGCGGGGGTTGGTGAGCGCCCGCGACGCCTATCGGCGGTTGGCGACTCTGCTTGGGGAGATGCCCGTCGAACGGCAGCGCCTGGCGCTGCCCGCCCCTCGAGGGGAGGTGGCGGCCGAGTCGGCCACGCTGCTGGCGCCGGGGTCAGACCGGGCCGTGCTCGAAGACATCGCCTTTCGCGCCGAGCCCGGCGAACACGTCGGCATCGTCGGGCCGAGCGCGGCCGGCAAGAGCAGTCTGGCCCGTCTGCTGGCCGGCGCCCAGACGCCGGAGCGGGGGACGATACGCCTCGATGGAGCCAGCTTCGAGCAGTGGGATCGCGCCGCCTTGGGCCCCTTCCTGGGCTACCTGCCCCAGGAGATCGAGCTTTTCGACGGCACGGTCAGCGAGAACATCGCCCGCTTCGGCGAGCCGTGCCCTGAGCAGGTGGTCGAGGCAGCGCGCAAGGCTGGCGTGCACGACATGATCCTGCGTCTGCCGGCGGGCTATGAGACCCGACTCGGCCGTTCCGGCGTCATGCTGTCGCGTGGGCAGCGTCAACGGGTGGCCCTGGCCCGGGCGCTGTATGGCGCCCCGGTGCTGGTGGTGCTCGACGAGCCCAATGCCAATCTCGACGATGCCGGTGAGCGGGCGCTGATGGCGGCGCTGGAACGCCTCAAGCGGGATGGTGTCACCCTGTTCGTGATCACCCATCGGCGCAGCGTACTGGCAAGCGTCGATACGCTGCTGGTACTTGACGAGGGTCGCCTGCGTCTGCGTGGAGCCCGTGATGAAGTGTTGGCCCGGCTGGAAGCCGCCGCGAGCAGGCGCGACGCCTCGGCACGACCGTCGAGTCGGCCCTCGCCGACCCGTCGAACGGCGCGCGAGGCGGGGACATGATCTATCCGCAGGAACCGACGCCGCCTGCCGCGACCACGTCGGCACCGCCCGTCGATCCTCGCCCCTGGCAGCGCATCGGCCTGCTGGTGCTGCTGATTGCCTTCGGCGGCTTCGGTGGCTGGGCGGTGGCAGCCAATCTGGCGGTGGGGGTCGTGGCATCGGGCAAGGTGGCGGCGGCTTCGTCCACGCGCTCGGTGCAGCACTACGAAGGCGGCATCGTCAGCGAGATCCGGGTGGCCGATGGCGATCGCGTCGAGGCGGGCGAGGTCCTGGTGGTGCTCGACGACACCCGGGCGCGTTCGCAGCTTCAGCTGGCGCGTAACCAGTACCTGCTCAACCGTGCCAGTGAAGTGCGGCTGTCGGCCGAGCTGGCCGGGAGCGAGACGCTAACCTTTCCTGCCGAGCTGCGCGACAGCCAGTCGCGTCGTGTGCGCGAAGCGCTGGCGGTGCAGCAGGGGCTGTTCTTCGCCCGAGGGCAGATGCTCGACGGCACCTTGGCTACCCTCGCACAGCAGGCCTATCAGTATCGTGAGCAGCGCGAGGGCTTGGAAACGCTGATCGAGGTCAGCCGGCAACGAATTGCCTCGCTGGATGAAGAAGCGGACGATCTGCGCAGCCTGTTCGAGCGTGGCCACGGTGACCGACAGCGTCTGCGTGAGCTGGAGCGTGACCTCCTCGAGCTGGAAGGGGAGACGGCTCAGCAGGAGTCGAATGCCGCGAGCATCGACGCGCAGATCAGCGAGAACCGTCTGCAGCGGCAGATACTGCGTCAGGAGTTCCAGCAGGAGACCGGCGAGCGGCTGCGGGACGTGCAGGCGCAGATCGCCGACGCGGAGGAGCGCATCACCGCGCTCGAGGACGAGGTGCGGCGTACCGCCGTGCGAGCGCCGGTGGCGGGCAGCGTCGTCGACCTGCGCCTGCACAGCAGCGGTGCGGTGATCGATCCGGGCGATGCGGTACTGGACATCGTGCCGGCAGACGAAGGGTTCGTGGTCGAGGCACGCATTCCGGTCAACGAGATCGACAGCCTGCATCCCGGGCAGACGGCGCGCATCCGCTTCACTGCCTTCGACCAGCGCTCGAGCCATGCCGTGGAAGGTGAACTCGTTCATCTCTCCGCCGATAGCCTGGTGGACGAGACCACGGGCAGCGACTACTACCTGGCACGCATTGCCGTGGACGATACGCGGCTGCCCGAGGAGATGCGACTGGTGGCGGGCATGCCGGCCGAGGTGATGATCCATACCGGCGAGCGTACCTTTGCCAGCTACCTGCTCGAGCCTTTCAGCGACGTCCTGGCCCGGGCCATGCGCGGCTAGCCGTTCGGCTGCGTTGACGTGAGGTGGCGCGCTATCGGCTAGGCTGAGGGCGAACGAGCTTGGAGAACGACGATGAACAAGGTACCCGCCGCCTATCAGGCGACGCGAGGATCCGTCCTCGATGTCGACACAACGTTCTATTCGCGGCTGACCGATCCCGCAGCGAGGACGCACGTCGACTCGCTGGTGGTGCCGATACGCGAGGGGCGAGCCTGGAAGGTCCCTGCTGGCCATGTGGTGCGCCTTTCTACCCTGGAAGGTCCCCAGGTAGGCGATCTCAATCTATGGAGCCTGCACAATCCCCGCGAGCGCTTCTGGGCCTCGCGTACCCGGCAGCTGCAGCGCGCTCATGTCTCCACCTTCGATCGGCTCTGGTCGACGTTGCCCTATCTGCGCCCCATGGCGACCATCGTCGACGACACCCTGGCCGGCTATGGCGTGGACGAGCAGGGCGGGCGGATACATGACTTGCTTGGAACCCGCTGCGATCCCTACGTCAATCGTCTGCTCACCGGTGAAGACTTCGATCATCACTGCCACTCCAACCTGGTGCGCGCCGTGCTGCCGCATGGCCTCACCGAGTTCGACGTGCATGACGTGCTCAATGTGTTCCAGTGCACCGGGCTCAACGAGGACGACCAGTACTTCATGAAGGCGTGCCCGGCGCGGGAAGGCGACTATCTTGAGTTTTTCGCCGAGATCGACCTGCTGTGCGCGCTGTCATGCTGCCCCGGCGGTGACCTTTCGGTGGATCTATGGGGCCCGAACGCACGGGATCCGTTGGCGACCTGCCATCCCATCGGAGTGGAAGTGTTTCGTCTCGATGAGGCCCTGCTCGAGGGCTGGCAGCCGCCGGAATACGCGCCCTATCAGGGCGGCCATGGCCTGCGTGGGGCTGCCATCGACTGGACGCTTGAAAAACGCCGTCGCGGATTCTAGGCCACGTAGTCCCGTTCACGTAGTCCCTATCTCGATGACGACCCGCCGGCCAGGCGGGTTTTCTTTTGCCTGCGCGTTGACATCCCCGTGGATGAGCCTACTATACCATCCATGTGGATGGTGTGTGGATTCCATCAGGATGTATTCAGCCGGAGACGGCTTGTGAAAGAGCAACGAGGCATAACGTATGAGCGTGCATGAGCTGCGCCGCAAGAGCGGTGACACCAGTGAGAAGATCACCATCAACCTGGGGGTTGTCGACCTGGGTCAAATCGATCTGCTGGTGCAGGAAGGGTTCTATTCCAATCGCACCGATCTGATTCGCACGGCAATTCGCAATCAATTGGCGAGCCACGCCGAGGTCGTCAGGGAAACGGTGACTCGGAAGGCCTTCGTGCTGGGGCTCGAGCATTACAGCCGCACGGATCTGGAAGCCCTTCAGTCGGCGGGGGAGACGCTGCAGATTCAGGTTCTGGGGATGGCCAGCATTGCCGATGACGTCACGCCGGAGCTTGCCCGAGCCACCATCGAATCGGTGGTCGTGTTGGGCGCTCTACATGCCAGTGCGGCGGTCAAGGCTGCCCTGGCGGATAGAATTCACTGAATCACACGATAGGGATGTTGACGATGATCGATGCGACGATGACGCGACGAATGGAAGAGGCGACACGGCTCACCCGCGATGGGAAGCTGCACGAGGCCATGGCCGTTCTTCAGGGCGCCACGCCAGGTGAGCCTCACTTTGCCGGCGATACCTTCGAGGGGAGCTGTCAGGTCATTGACGAAGAGGAGTCGGCAGCACGACCGGCATCTGCCGAGTCGGTGTTTCGCCAAGCCCGTAAGACGACCGCCTGGCCAAATCCGGGTGGAGACGTCGGGCGGTCTAGCGCATGGCACGCCACGTGGCGCCAGCTGCGTGAGTCCATGGCTCAGCCCGAGCAGGCACGCCCCTGCGAGTCGGCGGAGCCCGGCGCCTTTTCCGCAGGGAGTTATACCAATGCAGCCGGCACCCGCGATTACAAACTGTACTTGCCCAGCGGCTATCACGGCCAGGCACTGCCGCTGGTGGTCATGCTACATGGCTGTACCCAGAACCCGGATGACTTCGCTACCGGTACCCGGATGAACCGGCTGGCCGAAGAGCAGCTGTTTTGCGTGCTCTATCCGGCCCAGCCGATGACCGCCAACAGTTCGAAGTGCTGGAACTGGTTCAAACCCGAAGACCAGCAGCGCGAGGGCGGGGAGCCGGCGATTCTTGCCGGGATGACCCGTCAGATAATCGAGGCGTACGGGCTCGATGCGAGTCGGGTCTATGTCGCAGGATTATCGGCCGGTGGTGCCATGGCAACGACACTGGCAATGACCTATCCCGACCTCTATGCGGCGGTAGGCGTGCATTCCGGACTCCCCCACGGCGTAGCCCGGAGTATTCCCGATGCCTTGGGGGTGATGCAGGGTGGTACGGGCCCCCTCGGTGGCGGTGGCTCGAAGCAAGGCAGTGCGTGGGCGTCCCAGGTGCCGGCCATCATCTTCCATGGCGACCGTGACACGACCGTGCATCCCAGCAATGCGGATCGTGTTGTCGCGCAGTATGCGGCCGGGAAGGGGGCAAACGGAGCTGAGGGTGGAGTCGAGACGACGGTGGCGCGGGGGCAGGAACCCAATGGCCATGCCTATACGTGCACCCGCCATCACGATGCGGAGGGGCATCCACGCCTCGAGCAGTGGGTAATCCATACTGCCGGCCATGCCTGGGCGGGTGGCGATCCTCGCGGTTCGCACACGGATCCCAAGGGGCCCGATGCGACCAAGGAGATGCTGCGTTTCTTTCAATCCCAGGCCCGACCCGCGGCCCACGCAGGGCGCAGTACGCCCTGAGGGTGGGTCAGGCCGCGACGCAGCTGCGGTCGCGGCCGTTGCGCTTGGCCTCGAGCAGGGCGTGGTCAGCGCGCAGCAGCGTCTGTTCCAGCAGGTCCTCGCCTTCCCGGTACTCGCTCAACCCGGCGCTGGCGGTGATGTAGAGGGTAGCGTCATTGACGGCAATAGGCATGCTGGCTAGGCTCTGTCGAAGTCTGTCGACGATGGCCTGGGCGTCCACTAGTTGGGTGTTGGCCAGCAGTAGCAGGAACTCCTCACCGCCCCAGCGTGCACAGAGGTCGTAGTCGCGCAGCTCCTGACGAATCGCCTCGGCGATTGCCACCAGCACCTTGTCGCCCACTTCATGGCCATGGAGGTCGTTGATCGACTTGAAGTGATCGATGTCGAGCATGGCCAGGGTATAGCGTCGCTGCGCGGCCATCGATGGCAAGCGTTCGTCGAGCAACCGCCGGTTGGGCAGGCCAGTAAGCTGGTCGTGGGTCGAATCGAGCTTCAGCGCCAGGTTGTGATCGCGGACCAGGCGCTGATAGCCGTCGGAAATGCGCGAGAGCTTTTCCTGGCGCCGCAGTGCTTTGAGGTACTGGCGCCTGGCGATCAGTTCGTCCTCACGCATATAGCGCTGATACTGATCCGATATGGCCACCATGCGTTCCAGACGCTGCATCTCTACCAAATGGTGTTCATACAGCTGCCTCAGCGCGGCCTCCAGCGGGTGTCCCGTATGGGCGGGGTCCGCAAGCAGCGATTCGACCTGACTGAGTAGGTGGGCGGCTGCGCGGTTCATGGCGTGGCCTGGGTCGGTGAGATACTGAAGGGAAACGAGCAGTCTTCGCGAAACTCTTCCGCCAGGTCGGCGATCCGCTCGTTGCGCGGATCGTAGTGCCAGGTGACGCTTATGTCGCGTCCCTCGCCATGAGCTTCCTCGAGCAGATCGAAGATGTCCATCATCGCCTTGACCGAGCTGGTGTTGAGATAGACCAGCGACAGGTCCAGCGTCAGAGGGCGTGACTCGCTGGCAAGGAAGCGCTGGACCCAGCCGATGACTTGGTCGAAGAGTTCAAAGGAGTTCTCCGGGTAGGAGTCGCCTTGCATGCTGAGAAGACCGGCCTGCCAGTCACTGGATATGGTGGGAGTCGACTGGCTGCCCGGAATGCTGAGGTCGATGATCATGTGGTTCTCTCGGCAGGGTCAGATGACGGCGGTGAGACTGAAGAAGCCGCGGCCATCGGGCAGTGGTTTCAGCGAGGCCTGCATCGGTTCGCTCGACTTGCGCGCAATGTCGAGCAGCCCCAGGCCAGCTCCGGAGCTGCCGCTCTCACGCGGCATGCGCAGCTGTTGCTTGTAGGCCTTCTTCAGCTCTTGCTTGTCGAGTGAGGCCAGCGCTTCGATGGCCAGCACCAGGCGTTCACCGTCTTCGTATTCGACGAGATTGCCGGCGGAAACCAGATAGTGCCCAGCTTCGTCCTTGGCTACCGCCACAGTGGCCGATGCCGTGACTTCATCGTAGCCGTGACGTGTGGCGTAGTGGCGAATGTTCTGTGTCATCTCGATGTAGGCGGAAAACACATCCATGGCGGAGGAGGGGGCGGTCTGCTCCGAGTTGAGATAGTTGCGCAGGGCGTTACCGATTTCCTCGATCAAACTGCGGGAAATCGGTCCGTTGAAACACAGCATGATGCGCTGGTCGAGGTAGCTCTCGCGCAGGCTTAACAGGTCCATCACGTTTCCTCGGGCGATGTGTCAGCTGCCATGAGCGGAAGCCGGGCAGAGAGGGGGGCAAGGGGCACTCCGGATCGCGTCCGGTCGAGCTCGGTGAAACGGAAGCTCAGCAGAGTGACATCGTCGCGCTGCGGCAGGTCACCCTGATAGGCCAGCAGTTCGCGTTCGAAGGCGGCAACCTGTTCATCGAGCGGGCGTTGTGCATGGCGCTTGAGCAGTGACTCGAAGCGGGAATTGCCGAAACCGAACCCGTGGCTGCCGCCGGCCTGGTCGAAGAAGCCATCGGTACACAGGGTGTAGGTCCAGCCGGGCTGCAGGGTGGCCGTCTGGTTGTCGTACTCGATGGGGCGCTTGTGCCCCAGCGCTCGTTTGCCGCCGGTCAGGTGCGTCATGTCGCTACCATTGGTGGCGTACAGGTCGATCTTGGCGCCGGCGAACGTGATAGTTCGCGCCTCGAGGTCTACCCAGGCCAGGCCGACATCCATGTTCGTAGCGACGGAGGCGGGCAGCGCGTCGGTGCGCAGCACGTCACGACTCTGGCGATCGGTTTCGTTGAGCAATGCGGCCGGATCTTCAGGCCCTGACTTGAGAATGGCATGGTCGAGAATGGCTCTGGCCAGCATGGTCATCAGCGAGCCAGGCACGCCATGGCCGGCGCAGTCCACCACGCCGAACAGATAGCCGCCCTGGCCGGGACGGAAGAGATAGAAATCTCCGCCCACCGTGTCGCGTGGCTTCCACAGGACGCCGTGATGATGTTCGAGATGCAGCCCGAGCTGCCGGTCGGGAAGGATGGCGCGCTGAATGAAGCTGGCATAGTCGATGGAGTCGTTGAGCTTTTGCTGAGTAGCGGCCATTTCTGCATTGGCCAGCTCCAGCGCCTGTGTGCGTTCTCGCACCTTGTCTTCGAGTTCGCGCGTGTGGCGCTGTACCTGATTGGCCATGTGCGAAAACGCTTTGGACAGCTCGCCGATCTCATCCCGGCGCGACGTCGGCAGGGGCGAATCGTAGTGGCCGGCGGCAATGGCCTGGGCCGACAGCTTGAAACGGTGCAGCGGCGCCAGGATCAGGCGCTCGGTGGCCAGGGCTATGATGGCCAGGAGAGTGCCGATGATCAGCAACGCAGCCAGAATCACCGGCCATAGCCAGCGGCGGTCGAGGATCTGCGCTACACCGAGATCGAGTGCGCTGATCAGATACCAGTCTAGCTCTGGGATATAGCCGACCGAGAGCAGACGTTCACGTCCTTCCAGGGTGGCCCATAGCGTCTGGATGTCGTCAGGCTTGCCGTTGGCCGCCTGCATGGCGGCCGCGAGTGCATCGCGCTGTTCGTCGCTGCCGAGCAGGGCATGAATATTTCGCTCGCCGTCGGCTTCCCCCGCCCCGGAACCGAATGCAATGCGCTCCAGTGAAGGGTGAGCCTGCAGGGCGCCTTGACGGTCGACGATCATCGGCGTCAGGCCCTCGGCTTCGTCGCGCATGAAGGCATTGAGGAAGTCGCCGAGTTCGAAGCCGGTCCCGGCCAGGCCCAGCAGCGTATCGCCATCGCGTACCAGCACGTTGAGCCATACCTTGGTCACCTCTAGCTCATGGTCGACGTTGACATTGAGATTGTAGGGCTCGCGACTCTGGCGGACCTGAAAATACCAAGCGTCGTTGGGCTGGGCCGCATCCAGGCGATAGCGCGGTGAAGGGGTGGCGTTCGCATCGTCGGCGCTGACGTAATAGTAGTCGCCGCTGGCGTCGGCAATGATGAAGTACGAGCCATCGGCGAAGTCCTGGCGGAAGCCTTCGGCTTCCTGAAAGGTGCGTGCTCGCAGCTGCGGGTCACTCTCATTGGCCAGCCACTGCTTGAGTGCCAGGTTGTCGGCGAAGCGCTGAGCCAGGGCCAATTCGCGCGAAATGGGCGCGTGAATCTTCTGCATGTGCAGAAGGGTATAGTTCTCGGCATAGGCGTTGGCGAAGTGACGCCGTACGTCGTCCACTGCTTTCCAACCCAGCAGGGCGGCGGGGATCAACGCGAGAAGACAGGCGAGTAGCAAGGTCGCGATCGACTTGCCACGCAAACCCCATCGTGCGGCCATGGTATGAAGCCCCGCTTCGGCGAGGCCGGGTGAAGGGCTTTTCCCCGGCACTATTTTTCTCACGTAAAAGTGCCACAACCGGGGAATGTAAAGCGAGTGAAAAAGCGCTGCAGCAGAGTGCCAATTCTTGCTTTAGATCATGCTTGTCGACAAGACGGGTGGCATCGTTCGAGGCCACCCGTCTTCACTTCATACGGCAGGGCGTGCCACCAGCGAACGGGTCTCCTCGCGCGCCTCGATCAGCTCCACGCGTATCACGTCGCCGAGTTTGTAACGCTCTTCGCCCTCGACCTGGATACGGCCCTCCTTGTCGTCGATGACCACCTTGTCGCGGTCGCTGTGCAGCATCGGAGCCGGTACGAAGGCGGTCGCGCCGTTGGCGGTGAGGCGTACGCGCATGCCGCCGCGGCTGATACCGAAGATCTCCGCTTCGAAGGCTTCCTGGGCCTTGGCGGCGGGGGTCAGATAGCGCACGTAGAGCCAGTCCTTGACATCGCGCTCGGCCATGCGGTTGAGCTTGCGGCGTTCGGTCAGCTGCTCTGTCAGCGCCTGGGTCGCTTCCGCCGGGGCCTGTTCGCCCTTGAGTACGCGTTTGATCAGCCGGTGATTGACCATGTCGCCGTACTTGCGGATCGGTGACGTCCAGGTGGCGTAGGCGGAAAGACCCAGGCCGAAATGCGGGCCGGGGCGGGCGGACATGCTGGTGAAGCCCTGGAAGCGGCGCAGGCGCGCATCGAGCCAGGCGTCGTCGCGGCTCTCCAGCGCGCGCTTGAGCTCCTTGTAGCGCGGCAGCTCGGAGAGTGCCTCGAGTTCGACCTCCACCTGCTGGGCGGTAAGAAACTCATGTGCGGCCTCGGCCTTTTCCGGGTCGAAGGCGCGGTGCACGTTGAAGATGCCGTGTCCGACGTGTTCGGCGAGGTAATCGGCACAGCAGGCGTTTGCCGCGATCATCGACTCCTCGATCATGCGGTTGGCGATACGTCGCTCCTCGACGCGTACGTCGAGGACGTTGCCTGCCGGGTCGAGCACGAAGGCGTAGTCGGGACGATCCTTGAATACCAGCGCATGCTCGGCGCGCCAGGCACTGCGTGCTTCTGTCATGTCGTGAAGGGCGCGAAGCTGGGCCGCGATCTCCTCGGCCGGGGCCCAATCGCCCTGACCTTCCAGCCAATCGGAGATACGGTCATAGACCAGCCTGGCCTTGGAACGCATGGTGGCGGAAAAGAAGCGGTAGTCGCCGAGGCTGCCATCGGCCTCCACATTCAGCGTACAGGCCAGCACCGGACGCTCTTCGCCTTCGCGCAGCGAGCACAGATCATCGGCCAGCTGCTCCGGCAGCATGGTGACGTTCTGGCCCGGCAGGTAGACGGTGAAGGCACGCGTGCGCGCTTCCAGGTCGGCGGCATGGCCCTCTTCGACATAGGCGGTGGGGTCGGCAATGGCTACCGTCAGCCGCCAGCCGCCTTCCTCCCGCGGTTCGATTCGCAGCGCGTCGTCCATGTCGCGGGTTTTTTCGCCATCGATGGTAAAGAAGGGCTCGGCGGTAAGGTCTTCGCGCTCGAGGCCTTCATCGCGCAGGGGCCAGTCGCTGCCGGCCTCGGGGCACTCCTGCTCCAGGGCGTGGCGGGCCAGGGTGACGCGCCACGGCACGGCGGGATCGTCGGCTTTGGCGACCAGCTCATCGATCTGGGCGAAGAAAGCCCGATCTTCAGGCTTGAGCGGGTGGCGTACCAGACGCGCCACGACCCAGTCGGCGTCGCCGATGCTCGCTTCGTCGAGGCTGTTCTTGATGCGGGACTTCAGCACGTTCTTGATCGAAGGGTGGTCGGGCACCACCGCCAGCCGACCTTCGCGCTTTTGCACCCGGGCGATGAAGCGATTCAGGCCCGCCTCGAGGAGCGCATCCGGCTCGACGGAAGTCTTGTCGCCATTTTCGTGAATCACGGCCTGGACGCGATCGCCGTGCATCACCAGCTTCATCGCCGGCGGTGGCACGAAGTAGGATTGGCCGTCATCGGTCTCGAGGAAGCCAAAGCCCTTGTCGGTGGCCTTGATCACGCCTTCGGCACGGGGCGTGGTCTGACGAATCTGTTGCTTGAGCTGGGCGAGCAGCGGGTTATTCTGCAGCATGATCACGAACGTGTGGCGGGATAGGAGGGCCACTATACGGATTCCGGGGGCCGGCGCCAAACGCTGGCGTGCCGCTCACGGAAAATTGTGCGACGTTGGTCTAGGGCCTCTTGCCGCCTCGCCCCAGCTTGCCCATCATCGAGCCCATAACGACAATACCCCGGACGCTGCCGAGACAGCGCCTCAGCCATCGGACGACGATGACCACAACGCCCGCCACACTGATCGTGGTCGACGACGACCCCGAGATCCGCGAACTGCTGGTCGACTATCTGGGACGTCACGGCTACCGCGCCCTGGCCGCCGAGGATGCCGATGCCTTGCATCGTCTGTTGACGAGTGAAAGCCCCGACCTGCTGATCGTCGATATCATGCTGCCCGGCGACGATGGCTTCACCATCTGCCGCGACATCCGCCGTACCAGCGAGGTGCCGATCATCATGCTCACCGCCAGCGCCGACGAAACCGATCGCATTCTCGGCCTGGAGCTGGGTGCAGACGACTACCTGGGCAAGCCGTTCAATCCACGTGAATTGCTGGCGCGTATCAAGGCGGTGCTGCGCCGCTCCCGCGGCGGTTCGCCCGCGGACCCGGCCCGCGCCCGGCTGGTGGCCTTCGGTGGCTGGCGGCTCGATCGCATGACTCGCGAATTGATCGATGAGCGAGAACGGCGCACGCCGCTTTCCGGCGCCGACTTCCAGCTGCTGCAGGTTTTCCTCGAACGCCCTGAACAGGTGCTGTCGCGGGAGGCGCTGTACGAGTTGACCCGCGGTCGTACCGCCCCACCGCTGGATCGTTCCATCGATGTGCACGTCTGTCGGCTGCGTCAGCGGCTGGGGGAGGACGCGCATTATCATCAGATGATTCGTACCGTCCGCGGCGCGGGTTACGTCTTCACCGCCCGGGTCGAAGCGCTGACGTGAGCGACGAGGGCTACCGGCGTCGCTGGCAGCGACGCCTGGCGCGCTTTCTGCCGCGTACCCTGCGCGGACGCTTCGTGCTGATCATGCTCGTCGGCGTGTTGTCCGCCCAGCTGGCCAGCTATGTCGTATGGACCTCCCAGGTGCGCTCCAGCCAACTCGAGCAGCTCGACGAGCTGTCGCGCAACGTTGCCTACAGCGTGGCGTCGACCATGCGCTTCTTTCGTTCGCTGCCCTTCGAATACCGCCATATCGTTCTCGATCAGCTGCGCAACATGGGCGGTACGCGCTTTTTCGTCAGCGTCAACGAACGCCGCATTCCGGTCGAGGACATCGGCTCGGGGCCGGAAAAGACGCTGGTGGTAAACAACTTCCGTGAGATCCTCACCGCCGAGCTGAATATCGACGATGTGCTGGTGGAGTTCTCCCGTGCCGAGACGCTGCGCGTTTACAACAATGAGGTGCTGCTTCACGACCTGCCGCCGCGCTGGGGCCAGCACAGCCTGCTGATGGAACCGCTGTCGCCGCCGATCCTGGTGGTGCAGATGGAGCTCGGTGCCGACACCTGGCTCTACGTGGCCACCCTGCTGCCGGTACCCGACCTGTTCAACGAGCACGGCTGGTTATCCGGCGAGCGGCTGCTGGCGAGCCTGATGGTCCTGCTCACGGTGATCGGCTTGTCGCTGCTCGGCATTCGCAGCGTTACCCGGCCACTGGCACGGCTGTCGCGGGCGGCGCGCCAGCTCGGCAATGATCTCGATGCACCGCCGCTGCGTGAGAGCGGGCCGCGCGAGGTGGCGGCCACGGCGGTGGCGTTCAACCGCATGCAGGAGCGCATTCGCGAACAGGTCGACGAACGTGAGCGCCTGTTTTCGGCCATTTCCCACGACCTCAAGACACCCATCACTCGGCTGCGCCTGCGCGCCGAGATGCTCGACGATCCGGTGCAGCGCGAGCGTTTCTGTGCCTCGCTGGATGAGCTCGATCTGCTGGTCAAGGGGGCGCTGGCATCGGTGAAGGGCTTCGACCTGCACGAGGCGGTAGAGGAGGTGTACCCGCGAGCCGTGCTCGAAGAGCTGGCCGGTGAGCTGGCGTTGCAGGATGGAGAGGTTAGCGTTTGGGGAGATGCCGAAACGCTCTGGATAAAGCCGCTGGCCTTCAAGCGCTGCCTGGCGAATCTGCTGGAGAATGCCGTCTTCTACGGCCGGCTTGCCGAGGTGACGCTGATCGACTCGCCGCGGCGGCTGTCGGTCGTCATCCGCGACCATGGCCCCGGTATCCCCGAGGCCCAGCGCGAGCGGGTCTTTGCCCCCTTCGTGCGCCTGGAACCCTCACGCAGCCGTAACACGGGAGGCAGCGGCCTCGGGTTGGGCATCGCTCGGCATATCGCCCGTGCCATGGGCGGCGACATAACGCTTGCCAACCATCCCCAGGGCGGGCTCGAAGTCACCCTGATGCTGCCGCGATCGCGAGATGTTACGCCGTTGTAATAGTGTCGCAATGCTTTGCAGGACTAGGTAACCCCATGCCTGGCTGCCCTCGGTTAACGTTACTGATACTCCGGTTACGGCCGGTCTCAATAACAACAGCAGGAGCATGCCAATGACCTCGTTCGACAAGTCGACTCTCGCCCTGGCCATGGCCGCGGCAGCTTCGCTGACGTTCTCCAGTGCCCATGCCGCCGAGGTGGAAGTGTTGCACTGGTGGACCTCCGGCGGTGAAGCACGCGCCGCCAATGTGCTCAAGGATCTGATGGAAGCCGAAGGCTACGGTTGGGAGGACTTCGCCGTGGCCGGTGGTGGCGGTGAAACCGCCATGACGGTGCTCAAGTCCCGTGCCATGTCGGGCAACCCGCCGTCGGCGGCACAGATCAAGGGCCCGGAGATCCAGGAGTGGGGCGAGCTTGGCCTGCTAGGGGAGCTCGACGAGGTGGCCGAGTCCGAAGGCTGGGATGAACTGTTGCCGCCGACGGTGGCAGAGATCATGCGTCACGATGGCCACTACGTGGCGGTGCCGGTCAACGTGCATCGGGTCAACTGGCTGTGGGCCAATCCCGAGGTGCTCGAGCAGGCCGGTGTGGAAATGCCCACCACCCTCGACGAGCTGTTCGCGGCCGGCGCGGCGATTCGCGAGGCAGGCTTCATCCCCCTGGCCCACGGCGGCCAGGCCTGGCAGGACGCTACCGCGTTCGAGAGCGTGCTGCTGGCCACCGGCGGCATCGAGTTCTACCGGCAGGCGCTGGTCGAACTCGATGAAGACGCCCTGGGCAGCGAGCAGATGGTCGAGGCGCTGGAAACCTTCAAGCGTTTGCGCGAGCTGATGGATGACGACATGTCCGGCCGCGACTGGAACGTCGCAACCTCCATGGTCATCAACGGCGATGCCGGCATGCAACTGATGGGCGATTGGGCCAAGGGAGAATTCACCGCCGCCGGGCTCACCGCCGGCGAGGACTACCTGTGCGCCGCGGCGCCGGGCACTCAGGACGCCTTTACCTTCAATATCGACAGCCTGGCTATGTTCCGCGTCGAGGGCGAGGAGCGAGAAGCCCAGCATGCCCTGGCGCGGCTAGTGCTGGAGCCGACTTTCCAGGAGGCCTTCAATCAGGCCAAGGGCTCCATTCCGGCTCGCCCCGATCTCGACATGGGCGAGTTCGACCAGTGCGCTCAGCGCTCCATGGATGACTTCCAGCGTACCGCTGACGAAGGCGGCCTGGTACCCAGCATGGCCCACGGCATGGCGGTGCGTGCCGACGTGCAGGGCGCCATCTTCGACGTGGTGACCAACTACTTCAATTCGCGTGACATGGCCGCCGAAGAGGCCGCCCGGCGCATGGTGAATGCCGCCCAGGCCGCTCTCTAGGCCTGCCCTGCCTCTAGATGGGGCCGGGCCGCCAATATCCAGCCCCGGCCCCCGGTGGCACGCCGCTCACGTTCGAGGTTAACGTTATGACCCTGTCGCGTTCCATGGCGAAGCCGGCATTAGGCGCCGGCGCCAGGCGCAGCCATGCCGGTGTGCTGCAGGCCTGGCTGCCCAAACTGGTACTGGCACCGTCGGTCGCCATTTCGCTGCTCTTCGTTTACGGCTTCATGCTGTGGACCTTCATTCTTTCGCTGACCAACTCTCGCATGCTGCCCAGCTACGAGTTCGTCGGCTTCGCCCAATACGCACGCTTGATGGCCAACGACCGCTGGTGGGTGGCGTCGACCAATCTGGTGGTGTTCGGCGGCCTTTTCGTGGCGATCTGCCTGGCCCTGGGGCTCGTGCTCGCCATTCTGCTGGACCAGCGCATCCGTCAGGAGGGCGCGCTGCGCACCATTTATCTCTATCCCATGGCGCTGTCGTTCATCGTCACCGGCGTGGTGTGGAAGTGGCTGCTCAATCCAGGCCTGGGCATACAGGCCATGGTGCGTAGCTGGGGCTTCGAAAACTTCCGCTTCGACTGGCTGGTGAACCCCGACATGGCGGTCTACACCCTGGTGATCGCCGCGGTGTGGCAGGCTTCCGGTTTCGTCATGGCGCTGTTTCTCGCCGGCTTGCGCGGCATCGACGACAGCATTCTCAAGGCCGCTCAGCTCGACGGTGCCAGCCTGCCGCGTATCTACTGGCGGGTGGTCATCCCGTGCCTGCGTCCGGTGGTGTTCAGCGCGGTGATGATCCTCTCTCACATCGCCATCAAGAGCTTCGACCTGGTGGTGGCGCTCACCGGCGGCGGGCCGGGATACGCCTCGGATCTGCCGGCCACCTTCATGTACGCCCACGCTTTCACTCGGGCGCAGATCGGGCTGGGTTCGGCCAGCGCCATGCTGATGCTGGGCGGCGTGCTGGCGATTCTGATTCCCTATCTCTACTCCGAGCTGAGGAACCGCCGCCATGGATAACGTCATTCGTCACCGTACCCTGGGGGCTCGGCTGGGTCGCGTCACCCTGTATGCCGTACTGTTACTGGCCGCGCTGTTCTACTTGCTGCCGCTCGCGGTGATGCTGATCACCTCGGTCAAGCCGCTGGCCGAAATCACCCCCGGTACGCTGCTCTCACTGCCCCGGGAACCTACGCTCGCCCCCTGGTCCAAGGCCTGGGGCGAGGCCTGCACCGGCATGCGCTGCGAGGGGGTGGGAGTCTACTTTCTCAACTCCATCGCCATCGTGGTGCCGGCGGTGCTGATATCCACGGTGATTGGCGCGCTCAATGGCTATGCCCTGACCAAGTGGCGCTTCAAGGGCTCGGAGCTGCTCTTCGCGTTGATGCTGTTCGGCTGCTTCATTCCGTTCCAGGTGGTGCTGCTGCCCATGGCGCAGACGCTGGGCTGGCTGGGGTTGTCGAGCTCCCGTGCAGGTCTGATCCTGGTCCACGTCATCTTCGGTATCGCCTTTACCACGCTGTTCTTTCGCAATTTCTACGTGGCGGTGCCCACCGAGCTGGTGTCGGCGGCCAAGCTCGACGGTGCCGGATTCTTCCGCATCTTCTGGCGCATCCTGCTGCCCGTATCGGCCCCGATCATCGTGGTATCGGTGATCTGGCAGTTCACCCAGATCTGGAACGATTTCCTGTTCGGCGTGGCTTTTTCGGCCCATAACACCCAGCCGGTCACGGTGGCACTCAACAACCTGGTCAATACCTCGACCGGGGCGCGTGAGTACAACGTCGACATGGCGGCGGCGATGATCGCCGCGCTGCCCACGCTGATCGTCTACGTACTGGCAGGTAAATATTTCGTCCGCGGTCTCACGGCCGGCTCGGTCAAGGGCTGAGCAACGCACAACATGAGGTTTTCGACATGGCAGCGCTTGAAATCAACAACGTATGCAAGGATTTCGGCAGCGAGCAGGTGCTCAAGGACGTCAGCCTGGCAATCGACTCCGGGGAGTTTCTGATCCTGGTGGGTCCCTCCGGCTGCGGCAAGTCGACGCTGATGAATGCCATCGCCGGGCTCGAGCCGGTCACCTCCGGCGAGATCCGCATTGCCGGCGAGGACGTCACCTGGCAGACCCCGGCGGAGCGCGACATCGCCATGGTGTTCCAGTCCTACGCGCTCTACCCGAGCATGACGGTGCGCCAGAACATCAGCTTCGGCCTGGAGATGCGCAAGGTGCCCAAGGCCGAGCGTGAGGCAGCGGTGGAACGCGTCGCGGACCTGCTGCAGATCTCTCATCTGCTCGAGCGCAAGCCCTCGCAGCTCTCCGGCGGCCAGCGCCAGCGCGTCGCCATGGGCCGCGCCCTGGCCCGCGAGCCCAAGGTATATCTCTTCGACGAGCCGCTCTCCAATCTGGACGCCAAGCTGCGCGTGGACATGCGCACCGAAATCAAGAAACTTCACCAGCGCCTGGGGACCACCATCGTCTACGTCACCCACGATCAGATCGAGGCGATGACGCTGGCCGACTGCATTGCGGTCATGCGCGATGGCCGGATTCTTCAGTTAGGCTCCCCCGACGAGGTTTACAACGATCCCGTGGATCTGTTCGTCGCCGGCTTCATGGGGTCGCCCTCAATGAATTTTCTTGCCGCCACGCTGGAGGCGCAGGCGGGGGAATACCGGCTGCGTGTGGACACGCCGGGGGAGGAGAGCCTGCGGCTCCCCTGGCCGCGTGAGCGCGAAACACCGGTCATGGCCGAGCGGATCGGGCAGACGGTGATTCTTGGGCTGCGACCGGAACATTTCGCCGAGGATGACGCCCGGCTCGGCGAGTTTGCCGAAGGCGTGGCGTTCACGCCGCGTATCGGCGTGGTGGAGCCCACCGGAGCCGACATACTGCTGCAGCTGAAGCTGGGCGAGGGTGAGGTCACGGCGCGGGTCGGCCCCAAGTGTCGGGCGAAGGCGGGCGAGCGTCTGGCACTGCGCATCGACATGGGCCGTGCAGTGCTGTTCGACAGCGAGACGGAAAGGCGCCTGGCCTGAGGCGATGATGCCAGGCCCCCGGCCCGTAGGCCGGCGGCCTCGTGCGGGGCCGGCTCAGCGCACGGTGATTACCGTGCATTCGGCGACGTGACTGACCTTGTGCGACACGCTGCCCACCACCAGCCCGCGCAGGTCGCTCAGGCCACGGCTGCCCATGACGATGGCTTCGACACCGCGACGGCGCGCTTCGCTGACGATGGTGCGTGCGGGGTCGCCCTGGCCGATCACCGTCTCGACCTGGGTCACGCCCTTGGCGCGCGCCGCTTCGGCTGCCTTGTCGACGACCTGCTTGCCGATATCTTCGCGCTCCTGGCGGGAGGCCTCGATGGCGATGGCGCCGATTCCCCAGACCAGGGTCGTCTCGTGGGAGAGCTCCTCGGGAATATGCAGCACATGCAGAGTGGCATCGGCTTGAGTGGCCAGCTGACAAGCAACGTCGAGCGCTTTCTTGGCGCCTTCGGATCCGTCGACGGGTACCAGGATGGACTTGAACATGGTGCTTTCCTTCTGCGCGAATTGAGTCATGGCGTACTAAGAGCGTAACGCCTGTTGGCGCAAGTGTCATGACCGGGATCAAGTCAGGCCCCGATAGGCCCGCTACTCCGGTTTTTCCAGACGCCGCAGCTGCTGCCAGAGCTCGCTGCGCAAGTCGGCCATACGCGGCGCTTCGCCCTCGGCGAACACCAGCGGACGGGTCAGGCGCTGGGTGCGCAGCCCGAGACGGGCGGTGAGCAGGCCCACCCCCATGCCCTGGCCAGCGCGCGCCGAGAGGCGTCCGGCCAGATTCAGCGAGAGCAGTTCCACGCCGGCATCGCTGGCCATCTCGGTGGCCCCGGCAAACGCCATGTTGTAGAGCACGTTGCGCAGCAGGCGCAGGCGGCTGGCGTAACCCAGTTCCAGGCCATACAGGCGGCAGATACGGTCGATCATGGCCAGGCTGCGCCATGCCACAAGGAACATGTCGACCAGTGTCAGCGGACTCACCGCCACCATCACCGCCGTTTCTCCGGCCATGCGCGATATCATGCGTCGGGCTTGACGGTCGCGGGGGGCCAACAGGTGATGAGCCAGGAGCTGCTGGATTTCGGCGCCGCCGTGATGCGGCTCCCGGGCGGCCACGAATGCCTGCCAATGGGGGTGATCGTCGTCCAGGCGCAGCTGCCGCTTGAGTACCTTCGCCAAGTCCAGCGCTTCAGCAGCATCCACGTCAGGTAGCCGGGCCAGCTGGGTGCGTAGGGCGTCATGTCGCTTCAGCCGGCGCAGCCGCCAGGCTTCACGCAGCAGCGCTCCGGCACCCAGAGCGACGGCACTCAGCCCCAGCAGGTGCCAGGCGCCGCTGAGCCAGTCACCGCCGAGCAGGGCGGCGGGCAATCGCAGGGCCAGCTCGACGCTCCCCAGGACGATCCCCCCACCGAGCAGCGCGAGCAACCCCCAGCGACGTTTGCGTGGACGGCCAAGGCTAGCCTCCAGGTCGCGTTCAGGCCGGCTTGTCGAGGGGGCTTCCACCGCCCGGCTGGGTAGCTGACTGTCGAAGTCCAGGCGGGGGCGCGGCGACTCGCCGGGTGCCATCGGCTCGTCGAGGGTGAAGCGACGGGCCGGCTGCGGGTCGTCGCCCTGCGGTTCGTCACGGCGATCGCTCATTTCAGCTTGTCTCCGATCAGCCAGTCCAGTGCGGCATCGAGCCGAATGTGGGGTAAGGCGCCGCCTTCACGAGGAGCGGGGCGGAAGGCGCGGAAATCGAACCCTTGGCGGGACCAGAATTCGGCCTCGGGCAACTTTGCCGGAACCTCGCCGGGAAACACCAGCACCTCTTCGCCTTCGAGGGTGGTGCCGCGCAGCGCCGGGGTACGTACGTTCTGATGGCTCACTTCATGTGCTTCAGTCGCGCGTATTGCGGCCAGCGATAGTGCCTTCACCGGCACGTTGGCATAGCGCAGGTCCTGCAGCGGTTCGGCAAGCAGCGCCTCGAGCAGGGCGCTGAGCTTTGCATGCTGCTCGGGCGTGACGTGGTCGGCCTTGGTGGCGGCAATCGCCAGGCGGTCGATGCGCGGCGCGAACATCCGTGAGAGCAGGCTGCGTTTGCCATAGTCGAAGCTCTGCATCAGCGTGGCCAGCGCCTGGGAGAGGTCCTCGAAGCGCTCCGGCCCGGCATTCAGCGCACCGAGCACGTCCACCAACACGATCTGACGGTCGAAGCGGCGAAAGTGGTCGCGATAAAAAGGCCGCACGATATGCTGCTGATAGTGGCGAAAGCGGGCGGCCAGGGTGGCATAGACGCTCTCCGGCGGCAGTTTGGCCAGCGCTGAATCGTCAGCATCGGCCAGTGCCGGTAAGGGAAAGAACTGCAGCACCGGTGCACCGTCGAGATCACCGGGCAGCAGGAAGCGGCCCGGCTGCAAATTGGCAAAGCCTGCTTCTCGGGCCGCCTGCAAGCTCCTGGCATAAAGCGCGGCGACATCGGCAAGTTCGGCTTCATTGGCTTCAGCGGCAGGGTCGAGTCTGGCAGCGAGTCGCTCCCACTCTGCGAGCAGAGCACGGCGCTGTTGCCCGGCACCGTCCAACATGGCGCGACTCCAGCTCAGGTAGTCATGCCCCAGCAGCGGCAAGTCGAGCAACCATTCACCGGGGTAGTCGAACAGGTCGAGGTTGAGTTCGGCGGTTTCGCTGCGCAGCAAGCCGCGCCGTGCCGGGCGGTAGCGGATCGACAGGCGCAGTTCGCTGATGCCGCGTGTCGGCTCGGGCCAGGCCGGGGGTTGGCCGTCGAGTGCCGCCATGGCCTGGTCGTAGGGAAAGCGCGGTACGCCGAGATCGGGCTGACTGACCCGGCGAGCGCCCAGCAGGCGTCCCTCGCGAGCCGCAGGCATCAGGTCCAGGCGTGCCTCCAGCCCGGCATGGCGCAGCTGGTTGACCAGCGATGTGAGAAAGGCGGTCTTGCCCGACCGCGAGAGCCCGGTGACCGCCAGGCGCAGCTGACGGTCGCGGCCGCGTTCGATCAGGTTGGTCAGCTCCCGAGTGAGCGACTGGCGCATTGGCGAGAAATTCCTTCACAGCAGTGTCAGCCGCTAATGTGAGGGTCTTGGCGGCGTCTGGCAAGGCGCTGCCAGGCCAGCAGTGCGATCGGTACCAGCGACAGCGGCACCAATACGGCATTGAGCAGCGTCCAGCCGAGCAGGTTCACCAGTGGGCCTGCCAGCAAGGCAGTGATCGCCACGGTGGAGAACACCAGGAACTCGTTGGCGGCCTGGGTGCGAGCCTTTTCCACCGGCCGATACGCCTCGGTGAGCAGCCCGGTGGCCGGCAGGAAGGTGAAGTTCCAGCCCAGCCCGAGCAGGATCAGCGCGAAATGAAAACCCGCCACGCCGGCCTCGATCTGGGCGGCCAGGCCGCTGGCTGCCAGCAACACGCAGCCTGCGACGATCATGCGGGGGGCGCCGAAGCGCGCCGTGAGGTGTCCGGTAGCGAACGAGGGCAGGAACATCGCCAGCACGTGCCACTGGATCGTGGTGGCGACATGGTCGAAGTGATGGCCGGCCCCGGCCATTGCCAGCGGGGTGGCGGTCATCGCCAGGTTCATCACGCCGTAGCCGATCAGTGCGGAGAGCACAGCCACTACGAATACCGGCTGACGTACGATCTCGCCGAGCGCCCGCGGCTGGCCGTCGCCATGGGTCTTCTCGGGCGGGGGCAGCCGAGTTATCAGCAATACCAGCAAGGCCACCAGGTAGAGCGCTCCCAGCCCGATGAAGCTACCAAGGAAGGGCGTGACGGCCGCTTCGCGACTGATGCGAGCCAGCCAGGGGCCGAAGAAGGCGGCCAGCACGCCGCCACCCATCACCAGACCGATGGCTCTGTCGCGCAGTGCCAGGGGAGCGGCTTCCACGGCGGCAAAACGGTAGAGCTGGCCGAAGCCGATGCCGATGCCGATCAGCCAGGTGCCCAGCATGAAGAGCATGAAGGCCTCGGCCACCAGGGCCTGGGCGGCCACCACCACGCCCACGAGTCCGAGCGAATTGCCCAGCAGGAAGCCGCGCTTACGCCCCAGCCGGGCCATGATCAGCGAGGCGGGAATGGTGGCGCACATCAACCCCAGCCATTGGGTGGCGACCGGTGCGGTGGACCATGCCGGGTCGGGGGCGAGACGTGCGCCGATCAGCGGTGAGATCGCGATCAACAGAATGTTGCCGCTTACCAGCAGGGCCTGGCACAGCGACAGCAGCATGACATTGAAGGGCATGATGGCCTCCTGGAGGCGTTTATCTACCGTTCGAGGCAGAATGCGCGGTAGCTGAAGAGACGATGGCTTGAGCTGTTGGGCCGAAGCGCTGGTAATACAGCGTGGGGGAAATGCCATAGTGCCGTTGGAACAATCGTCGCAGCTGCTCGGCACCACCGAGCTGCCACTGGCGTGCGAGACGCTCCAGCGGCGGCGGACGTTCGCTGACCACCAGGGCCAGGCGGGCCTGTTCCAGGCGCAATCGGGTCAGGTAGGTGCCCGGGGTGGTGGCGAGCTGCTGGCGGAACAGGCGCGACAGGTGGCGCGGTGTGACACCTATCGATTCGGCCAGCTCTTCCAGGCGATGGGGAGCGCTGGGGTCGGCATGGAGCCGATCGAGTAGCCGGCGCAGCGCTCCGCTGGCGCGGTGCTGGGTGGCCAGTATTTCACTGAACTGCGACTGTCCGCCGGGACGGCGCAGGAACAGTACCAGCTCGCGGGCGACCTGCCCGGCCAGGGCGCTGCCGTGGTCGGCTTCGAGCAACGACAGGGCCAGGTCGATGCCGGCGGTGACGCCGGCACTGGTGAAGCGGCCGCCAGACTCGACATACAAAGCATCGGGTACGACCTCGATCGAGGGGTATTCGTTGGCCAACTGGGCGCAGTACCGCCAGTGTGTGGTGGCCTGGTAGCCATCCAGCAGCCCGGATTCGGCGAGCAGGAAGGCGCCGGTGCAGATCGAGCCCAGCCGGCGAACCTGCCGTGCCTGCCTGCGTAGGACATCGAGCAGCTCCGGACGCTGACGCTGGGCGGCGACACCGCGCCCACCGGCAACGATCAGCGTATCCAGTGCGCCAAGCGTCGAGAGGTCGCGCCAAGCGGTGTCGGCCAGCAAGGGAAGCCCGCTGTTGGTCGCCACGCTGCCCGGCGCATCGGCAGCCAAGTGCAGGCGATAGAGGACACGGCCGCTCAGGTCATTGGCCGAGGCGAAGACCTGCCACGGACCGGTGACATCGAGCAGCTGACAATCGGGGTAGGCGAGGAGAGCGATGGAGCGCGACATGGCGATCTCTCACGACGAGACGTTTACGAGTCTCCATCGGCTCGGGCATGTCTGCAATGACGAATATCCCACCGATAAGGACATCCCGGTTTTCCTTTCACTGGCCCGACAGGCCCTGGACCCACAGCGGGGTGGTGGCAACGAGAAAGCCGAGCCCGGCCAGAGCATAGCCCGGCCAGCGTTTCTGCTGGCGCTTCTCCCGGCGCTGGGCCAGGGTCAGGCCGAGAAGGCAGATCACCAGACCGATGAGATTGAAGACGAAGGTGAACATGCCGAGCATGGGCGTCATGGTGTCTCCCGTGATAAGCGGAGGGTGAAAAAAGCGTGCCTCAAGTCCATGATATCAGGACCGTTGATCAGGAGGACACGACATGAGCGAGGGCTTGCCCGACCGCGACGCGGTGATCGGGTTCTGGTTCGAGGAGCTCGAGCCAGCCCAGTGGTTTCGTAAGGATGCCGGGCTCGACGGCATGATTCGCGAGCGCTTTGGCGCGCTGCATGCCGCAGCAGCGGAGGGCGAGCTATGGTCCTGGCGCGACACGCCACAGGGCCGACTGGCCGAAATTCTGGTTCTCGATCAGTTCTCGCGCAATCTCTATCGCGACGAACCCAGAGCATTCGCCCAGGATGCCATGGCGTTGGTTCTGGCCCAGGAGGCCGTTGCCCAGGGGGCGGACGAGGCGCTCGCGGTCTCCTGGCGCAGTTTCCTCTATATGCCTTACATGCACAGCGAATCGCTCAAGGTGCACGACGAAGCGCTGCGGCTGTTCGACCAGCCGGGGCTGGAAGACAACCTGCGCTTCGAGCACCTGCATCGGGACATTCTGCTGCGTTTTGGGCGCTATCCTCATCGCAACGCCATACTCGGGCGTGAGTCCAGCGCAGAGGAACTCACCTTTCTCGAACAGCCGGGTTCGTCATTCTGAGCTACTCTTTGCTGGTAAGCTGCGCATGGGCACCAGCCTATTCCCCTCAAGGGGCATGAAACGATCAAAGGGAGAGGAGAGACGACATGGGACTTATTGCCTGGCTGATCATCGGTGGGTTGGCGGGCTGGATCGCTGGCAACATCATGCGGGGTGGTGGATTCGGCATCTTGGCCAATATCGGCGTAGGTATCGTGGGAGCCGTGATCGGTGGCTTCCTGTTCAGTCTGCTAGGGCTGCAGGCTGGAGGCTTCGTCGGCTCGCTGGTCACGGCGACAGTGGGCGCGGTAGTGCTGCTGTGGATCATTTCCAAGGTACGCCAAGCGTAGCCAGGAAGGGTAAGAAGCTTCGGCCCGGGCTGTCGCCCGGGCCGATTCATGTGCGCCGTAGGTTCGCGAGCAGATGAAGGCTAGAAGGTATAGCTCACACCGATGACGGCCACCGGGTAGACCGGCCATTTCTTGGCCTCGTCCTCGAGTCGACGCTCCTCCTGGCGAAGCTCCTGGCGCAAGAGTCCCGCTCCTGGCAGGTCCGTGTCCTCGTAGCCGATCGACGTTCTCAGCGATACGTCCGGATCGGTGGGAATCACGCCGACTTCGGCGAACACGCCGAAGCCGCTGCGATGCGACTGTCGCCAGCCCACCCCGGCATAGGGCTGCACGCCGTCGGCGAGGGTCATGGTGCCATTCAGAGTGCCGATCTCGTCGGCCGAAAAGCTCTGGCCGTCGATGTTGAGGTCATGGCGCGGGCGGCCCACGATGTCGGCATCGATATCCGACAGCATGAGACCGGCGCTGAGGAAGAAACCGCCGGCAAAGGGGTAATAGTCCAGCGTCAGCTTGCTGGCCGCCAGGTTGACGTCGCCGTCGTAGTCGACGTCGCTGGTGCTGTAGTCGGTGTTCCACTCCAGCCCGCCGGTGTAGCGCGCCGAGACCCCTAGACGATCGGTGAAGCGCCACGCCACGTCGGCGCCCACGCCGGTGGTCCCGGCAACGGCTCCCAGGGTCAGACGGGTCTCCTGGGCATGCGTGTGCGCCGTGCCAAGCAGGCACAGGGTGGCGACCAGGCCGGTGGCGGTCATCCTTTTCATCAGCTCGTTCCTCGTTTTTTCTTGATTTGCGGTGCAGCGCCGCTTCGTCTCGTCGCTTGCATTATCGGCAGGCAAGCGTGTGGGCTTAAGCCGATAAATGTTTTCTTTTGTTCCGATAGCCTTGGCTGATTGGCGACTCCGGCAGGCGAAGCTACCTTGAATGTCGATGCTAGAAGATCTGCGCAGAGCCAATAGGCCATGGCAGAGCATCGCTTGATGCAGATATGGACGGACCGACACGCCTAAAGGAGCTCGAGCATGGCGAAGAACCCCCACACCACCTCGAATAGTGGCAAGCCCAACGACACGGACTTCAAGACGACCGAACACAGCAAGTCCGAAGCCCTGGAAAAGTATCGTAGCGATGCCACGGGGCACGACCTGCGGACCAATCATGGTGCGCGTATTGCCGACAACCATAATTCGCTGAAGGTGGGCGAACGGGGACCGACGCTGCTCGAGGACTTCATCTTCCGCGAGAAGCTCAACCATTTCGACAACGAGCGCATTCCGGAGCGCATCGTGCATGCGCGCGGCGCCGCGGCGCACGGATACTTCCAGCCTTACGAGAACGCCGCTCAGTACTCCAAGGCAGGGCTGTTTCAAGATGCGGCCAAGAAGACGCCGGTGTTCGTGCGCTTCTCCACGGTTCAGGGCGCGCGCGGTTCCAACGACACGGTACGCGACGTGCGCGGCTTCGCCACCAAGTTCTATACCGACGAGGGCAACTGGGACCTGGTGGCCAACAACATGCCGGTGTTCTTCATCCAGGATGCGATCAAGTTTCCCGACTTCGTTCATGCGGTGAAACCAGAGCCGCATAATGAAATCCCCCAGGGACAATCGGCTCATGACACCTTCTGGGACTTCGTCTCGCTGATGCCGGAGTCGACTCACATGGTGCTGTGGACCATGTCCGACCGCGCCTTCCCGCGCCACTATCGCAACATGGAAGGCTTCGGCGTGCACACCTTCCGCCTGATCGATAGGCTGGGTACGTCGCGCTTCGTCAAGTTCCACTGGAAGCCCCTGGCTGGCACCTGCTCGCTGATCTGGGACGAAGCGCAAAAGCTGTGGGGCCGCGATCCCGATTTCAATCGCCGCATGATGTGGGAGGATATCGAGAACGGCGACTTTCTCGAATATGAGTTCGGCATTCAGGTCATCGAGGAAGAGGACGAGCACAAGTTCGACTTCGATCTGCTCGATCCCACCAAGCTCATTCCCGAGGAGCTGGTGCCGGTAATCCCCATCGGCAAAATGGTGCTCAACCGCAATCCGGATAACTTTTTCGCCGAGACCGAGCAGGTGGCCTTCAATCCCGCCCATATCGTGCCGGGGATTGATTTCAGCAACGACCCGCTGCTACAGGGTCGACTGTTTTCCTATCTTGATACCCAGATGCTGCGCCTGGGTGGGCCCAACTTCAACGAGCTCCCCATCAACCAGCCGGTCTGTCCGGTGCACAACAATCAGCGCGACTCCATGCACCGCCAGACCATCAACAAGGGTCAGGCTTCCTATGAGCCCAACTCGATCGATGACGGCTGGCCCACTGAGACCCCGGCGGGGCCTGAAAACGGCGGCTTCGAGTCCTATTACGAGCGCATCGACGCACACAAGGTACGTGCCCGCAGCCCTTCGTTCGGCGACCACTACTCCCAGGCCACGCTGTTCTGGAACAGCCAGACCGAGGTGGAGAAGGAGCACATCATCGCGGCCTATACCTTCGAACTGTCCAAGGTTCAGCGGCCCTGGATTCGCGAGCGGGTGATCAAGGAGATACTCCCCAACATCGACCTTGAGCTGGCGCGCCGAGTAGGTGAGGAGCACGGCATCGAGGCGCCTACCGAGAAACCTGCAGTACCCGAGCAGCTGGGCAAGAGCAGCCAGCTCGAGTCGCCCGCCTTGAGCCTGATGGCCCGCCTGCCAGGCAACATCCAGTTCCGCAAGGTGGCGATCCTGGCCGCTGACGGTGTCGATGCCGATCAGGTCGAGACGCTCAAGAAGAAGCTCGAGGCGGAAGGAGCCGAGGGCTTGGTCATCGCTCCTAGCATGGCGCCGGTAAAGGCTGCCGGTGGCAAGAGCGTCACGCCCGATGCCATGCTCAACGGCATGCCTTCGGTGGCGGTGGATGCGGTTATCGTGCCCGGTGGCAGCGATAGCGTTGACGCGCTCGCCCAGTCGGGGCTTGGACGCTATTACGTGCAGGAAGCCTACAAACACCTCAAGGCCATTGCCGCCGTGGGTGACGGCAAGGTGTTACTGGACGCGGCGGGAGTTCCCACCGGCGAAGAGGGCGTGCTGACAGGCGCGGCGGTGGACGATGTATTCACCGCGTTGCGTGATGCCATGGGACAGCATCGGGTGTGGTCGCGCGATGCCAAGGCGAACGATATGCCGGCGTGAACTTCGTAACGCCAAGACGAGCGTCCCGCTGAATCTCCCCTGGCGGGACGCTCTCCTGGCGGGCATCAGGTGTTCAGGCGTTCGACGGCACTCGATACCTGTTTGGCACCTTCCAGCATTTCATGAACCACTCGGGTGACCTCGGACAGCTTCTGCTGGGTTGAACTGCTTTGCGATGATGCCAGCGAAATCTTGTTCGTGGCGGCCAGGGTCAGCTCGGCGTTTTGGCTCAGCACCCGAGTAATATCGGCAGCGGCTCCTCCCGCCTGCTGAGCTAGTTTGCGTACTTCGCTGGCAACCACGGCGAAACCCTTGCCATGTTCGCCCGCGCGTGCGGCTTCGATGGCGGCATTGAGCGAAAGCAGGTTGGTCTGCTCGGCTACCCGTGAAATCGCTGCGGTAATCCGGTTGATATCGTTGGCTTGGGCATTGAGCTGGTTGAGTATTTCCTCGAGGCTGACGATCTCCTGGTTGGCCCGCTCGGAGTCGTCGACCGCTTCACCCAGGCGCTCCAGGCCGCTGACGGCAATCTGCTCGGTTTGCGTTGCCACGCTGCTTGCCGATTCGACGGCCTCGCGCGCAGCCTCAGCTTGGCGAATGCGCGGTGTGATGTCGGTGGCGAATTTCACCACTTTGAAGACGTTACCATCGATATCGAAAACGGGGTTATACGTCGCTTCGATCCAGATCGATTCGCCTGATGAAGTAAAGCGTTCGAATTGCCCGGCATTGAACTGCCCGGCGCTCAGCTTGGACCAGAAATCCGGGTTCTGCCGATAGAAGAGATCATCACAGAAGATTCGGTGGTGCTGTCCTATGACCTGGGCGGCAGTGTAGCCCAACGCCTTGAGGAAGTTGCTGTTGGCCCTCAGGATCTCGCCTTGCGGCGTGAACTCTATGACCGCCATGGAGGCATCGAGGGCACTGAGCACGGCTTCCTTGGAGAGTGCTTCCTGCTGTTTGGCGGTAACGTCCAGGGCGATCTTGATGACGCCCGTGACCTTGCCGCTGCGATCGCGCACCGGACAATAGGTCGCTTCGAGCCAGACCGTATCGCCGGACTTGGCGATACGCTGAAAAGTCCCCGCTTGCTGGATGCCTTGGGCAAGCTCATCCCAGAAGCGCGAATAGCTCCCGCTCTTTAGAAGGGACTCCGAACAGAATATTCGATGGGACTGTTTCTTTATCTCGTCGAGGGAGTAGCCCATGCATGAAAGAAAGAGCGCATTGGCATCCACCACTTCCCCTTCAGGAGTGAACTCCACATAGGCCATGCTTTGCTTGATGGCTGCCATCTTGGCAGAGCGGGAAGTCGGGGGCAGCCAGTTCATCGAAAATTACCTCAGCTCAGGGTGGGCTTACTCGCTTATCGGCCCGCTGAAGCAAAACTTTACTTTTTTTTACTTGACTTAAACAGTAGTTTGAAATAAAGGGGGCTGAACCTGGCCAGCGATGCGCTGGCCAGGTTCGTGTTGCTGCGGGTAGGGCGGGGTCTTGCGGGTAGGGCTGGTAACGGTCAGCACTTAGCAAGGATAAGGATCAAGCGGTAGCCTTGCTGCCGACCAGCTCCTTGAGAGCGGCTTCGACAATTTCCAGGCCCTCTTCGAGTATCTCGTCCTCGATGGTGACCGGCATCAGGAAGCGGATGGTGTTGCCGTACAGTCCGCAGGAGAGCAGTATCAGCCCCTTTTCACGAGCCTTCTTGCACAGCGCGGCGGCCAGATCGGCATTCGGCGTGTGCTTGGCCTTGTCAGACACTAGGTCGATGGCTGCCATTGAGCCCATGGTGCGGCCATTGTCGACGCAGTCGAAATCGCTCTGCCACTGGGAGAAGCGCTTGGCCAGCTTGTCCCCTAGCGCCTGACTCTTCTCGAGAATGTTCTCCTCCTCGAAGACGTCAAGCACGGCCAGGGTGGCGGCGCAGGAGAGCGGGTTGCCGGTGTAGGTGCCGCCCAGGGAGTTGCCCCCGGAAGCATCCATCACCCGGTCGGTGCCGACCACGGCGGAAATCGGCATGCCGGCGGCCATGCTCTTGGCCATGGTGATGATGTCCGGCTCGACGCCGCTGTGCTCGATGGCGAACATCTTGCCGGTCCGACCGAAGCCCGACTGCACTTCGTCGACGATCATCAGCATGCCGTGCTCGTCGCAGATCTCGCGAATGGCCTTGAGGAAGCTGGCCGGTGCCGGGTAGAAACCGCCCTCGCCGAGCACCGGCTCGAGCACGATGGCGGCGGTATCGCGGGGGTTGGCGTCAGTCTTGAGGGTCATCCTGAGGCCGCGCAGCGCCTCGTCTTCGCTGACGCCGTGATAGGGCACGGGGTAGGGGGCGCGGAAGACGTTGCCTGGCATGGTGCCGAAGTCGGTGGCGTAGGGCGCGACCTTGCCGTTCATGGCCATGGTCATGAACGTGCGGCCGTGGTAGCCGCCGTCGAAGCAGATCACGTTGTTCTTGCCGGTGGCGGCACGGGCAATCTTCACCGCATTTTCCAGCGCTTCGGCACCGGAATTGGCCAGCATCACCTTGGCGTGGCCGCGAACGGGAGTGATCTGGCTCAGGCGCTCGGCTACCTTCACATAGCCGTCATAGGGCATCACGGTCTGGCAGGTATGCATGACGCGGTCGAGCTGCGCCTTGACGGCTTCCACCACCTTGGGGTGGCGATGGCCGATATTGAGCACGCCGATGCCGCCGGCGAAATCGATGATGCGGTTGCCGTCGGCGTCCCAGATCAGTGCGTTCTCGGCGCGATCGGCGAACTGGGTGGCGGGGCTGGCGGCGCCGTTGGCGACATAGCGCTGCTTGAGTTCGTTGAGCTGTGCGTTGTTCATTTGTCTACCTCCTTGGAAAGACACTGCTGGCGATCACAAGCCGCCGACACAAACGTATTTTAGTTCAGTGAATTCATCCAGGCCGTGGTGTGAGCCCTCACGGCCCAGCCCCGACTCCTTGACGCCACCGAAGGGCGCAAGCTCAGTGGAGAGAATTCCCTCGTTGACGGCCACCATGCCATATTCGAGCCCCTCCATCACATGCCAGATCCGGCGGTAGTCGCGAGCGTAGAAATAGGCCGCCAAGCCGAATTCGGTAGCATTGGCCATGGCGACGGCCTGCTCATCGGTTTCGAAGCGAAATACCGGCGCCAGCGGGCCGAAGGTTTCCTCGCGTGCCACACGCATCTCCTCGGTGACGTCGGCCACCACCGTCGGTTGGAAGAAGGTGCCGCCCAAGGCATGGGGCTTGCCACCGCACACCAGCCGGCCGCCTTTCTCCAGGGCATCGGCGATGTGGGACTGCACTTTGTCTACCGCCGCCTGATTGATCAGCGGGCCCTGGACCACGCCATCCTCGAGGCCGTCGCCTACCTTGAGCTGGGCCACGCGGGTGGCGAGTTTTTCGACGAAGGCGTCGTAGATGCCGTCCTGAACCAGCAGGCGGTTGGTGCAGACGCAGGTCTGGCCCGAATTGCGATATTTCGATGCCACTGCGCCCTCCACGGCAGCGTCCAGATCGGCGTCGTCGAAAACGATGAAGGGCGCGTTGCCACCGAGCTCCATGGACGCTTTCTTTACCGTTCCGGCACACTGGGCGAGCAGACGTTTGCCCACTGCAGTGGAGCCGGTGAAGGAGACCTTGCGTACTCTTGGGTCGGTGGTCAGCACTTCTCCGATCTCGGCGGGACGGCTTGCGGTGATCACGTTGAGCACCCCGGCAGGGAAGCCGACATCCTCGGCGAGCTTGGCCAGGGCGAGCGCGGTCAGCGGCGTGGCCTCGGCAGGCTTGATCACCACCGGGCAGCCGGCTGCCAGGGCGGGCGCGCACTTGCGGGTGATCATCGCCAGTGGGAAATTCCACGGCGTGATCGCCGCCACCACGCCTATCGGTTCGCGAAATACCAGGATGCGCTTGTCGACGCCGTGGCTCGGCAGGGTCTCGCCGGCCATGCGCTTGGCCTGTTCGGCATAGAACTCCACGAAAGAGGCGCCATAAGCCACTTCGCCGCGGGATTCCGCCAGCGGCTTGCCTTGCTCGAGTGTCATCAGACGGGCCAGCGACTCCTGGTGGGCCATGATGGCATCGAACCAGGCGCGCAGCAGGGCAGAGCGATGCTTCACGGTTTGGCGCCGCCAGGCCGGCCAGGCCGCTTGCGCTGCCGCTACGGCTTCCCGAGCATCGTCTGCAGTGAGGTCAGGCACGCTGGCTAGTGTCTCGCCGTTGGCGGGGTTGGTCACGGTGAAACGCCGTTCGGCGTCGCGCCACTGACCATTGATATACGCCTTGTCGCTGAAGATGTCGTCAGGGAGGGACATGGAGGCTCCGGTGTTGATTATCTTGTTTCGTGAGTGTGCATTATTTAAAACGCCCAGCCAAGAGCCGAAGAGGGGCGAGACACGCTTTTTTCCTCTGCCAGGTCATCGGCGCGCGCGACGCTTTCCGCTACACTAAGCGCCGGTTCGGGTGGCCTTAGCCACCCCTTATGCAGTTAGAACGTCGAGGTGAGACTTGGTCGATCCCCTTTCCGCCTGGTGGGCTCAGCAGCTGGTCCTGTGTGACTGGGCTTTCGAGCCCGAGCCCGACATGATCGAGGCCCACGTGGCCAGTGCCAGGCTGCATGCGCTCGGCGTTACCGATCGCGGTGAGCTGGGCTGGCGGCTGATCGAAGCCTTTGGTACGGAGACGGCCGATCCTGCTCGTCTATTGTCGTCTCTCGAGCTGATCGCTCTGGCTGGGTCGGCCAACTGGCTCAGCCAGCCGCGCCTGCGCAGCTGGCTGGTGCGGCTGGCCGAGGAGATCACCAGCCGCCACGCCAATCTCGATGCCTGGCTCGAGGCGCTGCGGCACGCCAAGAGTAGTGAGGGCTGGGTACGTGGCGACGATGGCTTTTGTGACGCCTGTGAAGCCTTGGCGGCGCTCGAGCGCGATGGCGAAGGCGTTACCTGGGGGGCCGTGTCCGAATGGGTCGCCCACCAGCGTAATGACGCTAGCCAGACGCTTTGGCCCAATGCACCGGATGAAGGGGTATGGCGCCTGAGGGCGGCCTTTTCACCGATACTGGATGTCCCCCCCGGTGAGATGGATTGGCCCGACGTCATCGAATGGATGGGCCGCTTCTGGCAGCTGCAGGGGCGCGACGACCTGATTCAGAGCCTGCTGTGGTTGGCCGGTTACGGCCATCGGCAGGGCTGGGATCTCGATGCGGCTCGCCTGTTGGCGGCTTCCAGCGCGGAGCGGCAGGATTGGCTGGCCGGACTCGAGGCGACCGAGGGAGACTACGGCCGTGTGCTGCTGGCTTTCGTGGAGCGCGGTGAGCCGCTGGAGTGGGCGGCCTGGGACTGGCTGCGATTGGTCGATCTGGCTTGGGCCGGCGCCTGCGCCGGATGGCTTGAGGTCGCCGAGGCCCAGGCATTGGCCACCCATGCCGCCGATCTGATCACGCGCCGCTATAGTGATTGGACGGCGCTGGCACGTGCCTATCAGCGGGGCTGCAGCCTGTTCGAAGGGCGTGACCGGTTGAGTGACATGCAGCGCGACTGGGAGCTGTTGCTGAATGCTCCGGTCAGCCCTTGGCGGGTGCCGTTGCCGCAGCTGCTCGATGAAGAAGAGCGCGAGGCCTCGCGGAAATCGATCAAGGCCTGGCGGCAATCGGCCAGGCACTGGGTGCTGGCGATCGCTTCGGTTCGTGAGCCCGAGTACGGCATGCGCCAAGGAGTCGCCATCGGGGTCTCCAAGGAGAGGCGCGACGAGGCGTTACGCTATCTCGAAGAGACTCTCGGCCTGCATCCCGATGAGGGCGTGGAAGCCTTGACGCGTTACTGGCTGCCCGCGCAGGCGCATCACCTCAATCAGCTGGCTGCCGATGCCGCCCATGGCGCCCTGCCTGGCACCGAGACCCCGTTTGGCCGCCCCGCATCCTCAGACCGCGCTGCGCTCGAGGCGCTGAAGAAGGGCAGTCGCCACGCGGCGACCATCCACATGGCCGAGAAGTACGCCTTCTATCTTCAGATGGCCATGGACAGCGAGGCGTTCGACTCCCAGGCGCTGGCGGCTCTTGCCGATGCCCTGCGTGGCACCCTGTGTCGGTTCTATCCGGACGCTCGGCGCCTGCTGGAGGCCTGGGCACAGTGGGAGGCACTGCTCCCCGAGGGAGAGCATCCGCCGCTGGTCAACGAGATACGCTGGCACCTCGAGGACCCTGGCAGCCCGTTCCACTGGCTGGACTGGCGTTCGTCTCAGTGGCAGGAGCCAGGGCCGCGCCCGAGTCTTTCCCGTTTTACGGCAATGGCGCTGGTAGGGCCGCTCAACAATGCCGCCTGGAGCGAGCCGCATGTCGAGAGCGAGCGCGAGGCGGTGTCGATCCGCGAGTGGATCGACGGCCATTACGGCCTGCATGGGCAGCGTGAGCTGAGCGAGTTCCTCGATTTTCTGCTCGAGGCGGGCGATCGTCAGGAGTATCTGATCAATTACGCACCCTATACCTTGAATTCGCAGCGGCTGGCATCGGAGATTGCGATGCTGGACAGCGGCGACTGCAGCGAAGAAGACCGCACCCACCTGCTGCGCCTGCAGCGGGTACGCGACGATACCGATGGCTGCAACGATCTGGACATGACCGCGTGGGACGTGGCTCAGGCGGTGGACCTGGCCATTGCCGGGCGTCAGCTGGGTTGGCTCGACGGTGAAGCCTTCAGCAGCGTGCTCGAGCGTGCCCATGCGCTGGCAGCCACCCATTACGGCAGTTGGGAAGCCTATGCCACTGGTCTCTACACCGGTTTCTCGTTCTTCATGGGCGAAACACCCGAGCGTGAAGCCTTTCTGGCCAGCTTTCGTCAGGCTCTCGTCGCCTGGCTTTCCGGCGCGCCGCCCCTGGCGGGTCCTTGGGCGAGCCTGGACTTTCCGGGTGCGAGAGCCAGGCACTGGGCACCCATGCATATCGATACGTTACCCGGTGATGTCAAAACGCTACATTAGTACTCGCCCTCGTC